>JBKPBV010000223.1:0-12880 GCA_046727055.1 Actinomycetota bacterium
CTTTACGGCTTTAACGGCTTACCTGTACGCGCGGCGTCTACGACTTGGCGGATGCTCTCCACGGCCTGTGCCGGCTGCTCGAAATGGACATAGTGGCCACTCTGGGCGATGATCAGGCGGCTGTTCGACGACAGGCCAGTCATGATCTGCTGTGCTTCCTTCCAGATTGGGTCGTGATCGACGTTCTGTCCCGACGCCAAGACGATGAGAGGTGTGGCACCAAGCGACGCCGTTCGCAGCGAATTGTTGCTGTCCATTTTCGCCCCGCCCTCAGCTAGAGCGCTCTCGATCTGCCGGGGCCGCGCCTGCAGGACGCCGATGGCGGTCCGCGCCTCTGGAGTGAGGTTCTCACTCCCTGGCTGCGCGCTCGGCCACGCCGGCGCCCACAGCAGACGCACCACCCCAAATCTTGCCATCCACCTGATCATGTTCTGGAACTGCCGCTGCTCAGCGTCATCGGCGGCCAGCCGCTCGGGTGCGCGGTGATCGTCCACAAACTCATGACGCGTGTCGACGAGCACCATCCCCGCAACATCGTCCGGGTGCTGACTGGCGAACAGGCGCGCCGTCTTGCCCGAGAGTGAGTGGGCGACGAGCACATACGGACCTTCGACGCCACCTTTTGTGAGCAGCGCATGCAGTTCGCTGGCAAACTGCTGCGGGCTGCGCGGCGTTCGGCCGGGGTCGCTCCAGCCAAGGCCGGCGCGGTCGTAGGCACAGACGCGCGTCGATTTCGCGATCTGGGGCTGAACCGCACCCCAGTCGAGGGAGAACGCTCCCAAGCCGGCATCGAGCACCACCGTTGGGCTGCCCTGCCCGATGCAGTGCAGATGCAAGCGATAGCCGCCGACATCCACTAGTTGCCCCGGAGGTGGATAGCGCTTGCCGTCCCCGGCTGCCATGATCGCCTCATAGCTCGCGCCGCCCAATGCAAGCAGCACGATCAACGCCAGCAGTCCGAGCAGGATGCGTACGGTCCAAAAGACCAAGCGGTTCGGGCGGCGCCGTAGTTGCGGTGACGAGACGGTGCCAGGGGGCGAGGTCATTGTTCTCACGGGCTCCGCTCACAAAGTACTTGGTGAGTGACAGTAAGTCATGATCGATGCGAGTTTCGCGATCAGATCATGGTGTGCGCCAAACTGGTGGTCAGCCTGGGCAAACCTGCACGCAACGAGGAATGCTCGCAACCGTCGACCATTTACTGGGCCAGAAGATGCACGTCTAGACCTGATCAAGCCTCATCGCTTAGCTTGGCTATGGGTCTGACCACCCATTTTGACCACCATTTGGGTTTATCCACCGAAATACACCTATGTGCAAAATCCTTATTTCTAAGGAAAATTGGACGTCTGGGGACGTCCTTGGACACGCGGCCGATGTCTGGGGTCCAAGGGTAACGAGTCGCATGGCCAGCTTGGAAGGTCGCGATCGCTGCGCCTGCAGGCGTGCACCGAGTCGCCCGCGTGCGCTTATGACTGACCTTGGATTACCGACACTGGCCGTCCTTAATGGCCCGTTAATGGCCCAAGCGTGGTTCCATTGCGAGCCTATGACTTGCAAGCCCTCCACAAGCCGTGCAGGCTCTGCGCGCCATCAGCCCGATCTTCTCATCAAGGCCCGTTGGCAGCACCGAAAGCTTCACAGCGGGGTACACATTTGCAGCCCTGGCCCGATCTCACCGTTGCAGCGCGCGCAAAGCCTGGTGCGCCAGAGCTCGTGCATGGATTGCTGGAAACTGCCTCGAGTTGCTTAGTGAGCTGCTGTCTTCTCCATGGGGCCGCCACGCAATGGCTGCCCATTGATCGCACGACGTTCGTTGTCGCGGAACCGTGGTTCGTAGTGCGCGAAGAACACCTTGCCGACAAGGTCACGCCGACTGCGCACACCGGTCTTCTCGAAGATGCCCTTCAGGTGCTGCTGCACGGTATGGGTAGAGACGAACAACTCGTCCGCGATCTGTGCCGTGGAGTCGCCGCGAAGGACCAGTCTCGTAACCTCCTGCTCGCGCTCGGTCAACCCGTACGCCGACATGAGCAGGGGTGAAATTCGTGCGGGATGGGCCGGCTCGATAATCACCGCCGTCCGTCGCGCTCCATTAGCCACAAGCGATGCCCCGTGGAGCAGAATCCAGCGTCCCTCATTCGAGAGGACTCGTGCCAGCGCAACCTCGCCAGGATCATCCTTGCTCTCGGCTGTCCGCAGCGCGCGGCCTGCCACCGCTAGCACAGCGGGCGGCAGCTTGCCCCGAGCCTCCCAATCGCCGCCGGGCAGTACGCAGAGCCAATGCTCGACGCCTGGCGTGAGCGACTCGACGCTCCAGTCGGCGCCCAGCACGACGAGTCCGGGAGCATCAGGTCGCTCAGGCTCGTAGGCCTCCCCGACTAAGAGCCCGCGCCGAGCACCCTCTGCGAGGTGGGGCGCCACAGCGAGCAATAGCCGCCGCTCATCCCGAGTGAATATCGGTTGGCCTGGCTCACGGTAAAGAGTGAGCACCCCCCAAACCTCTCCCGCTGGCGTCCGTAAGGCCAGTCCCAGCTCCTGCTCGGCTCCGTACGGATGCACGTACTCACGCCATGCCCGGCTGCGACTCGGATCGCCACCGGTCGCCTCGTGCAGCGTCGAGATCCCTGCCTTGGAGCGAGCAACGTCGACCAGACTATGGAGGTCAAAGTCGTCCTCGTAGTACTCCTGCGCGAGCCATTCGGCTGGGAACTCCCCGAGGTGGCCATGGTCGTGGTGACTGGTGACGAGCAGCGACGTTGGATCAAGCGTGAACCAGCACGGCGTTATGTAGTACGGCACGGCGCTCGCGATCGCATCGCGGGCCTCGCACCAGAAGGTCACGAGATCGAGCCCTCGACCGCGTAGCTCCGCGATCCGTTTGGCAGCGCGCTCGTTCGCGTACGAGCCCACGAACGGATGCTACGCCCGCTCTTTGGCCAGCGGAAATACCACTTTTCTGGAATAGCTACGCGGCCTACCGAGAACTAGCTTCGCCGATATGGAAGGCGGAGCGCGGACGCCAGAGGACCTGGAGACGCTGCTCGAGGACGCGTTTGTGCTTCGTAGCGGTGAAGCGATGGCCGAGCTGTTCGAGACCTGTGCCGTGCTCGTCGCGGACGGAACCCGGGAAGTTCATGGACAAGAGGAAATAGTGCGGTTGGCGAGGCAGATGTGGCAGCGCAACCGCAGCTATCTCGCCGAGCCACGCCGGATAGTCCAGGCAGGCAATACGGCGCTGATCATGACCCAGCACGGTGCCAACGTTGCTCGCCGCGGAACCGACGGCGCATGGAGATATGCGATCGCACTGCTGTCTCAAGATCACATACCACCGAGGAGGACCAATGGTGCAGCAGGCGAATCTCCCTAAGAATCGCGACATCTCGACCAGGATCCAAGATCAAGACGATCTTGTTGAAGCCTTGCGTTCAGACGCGGATGGCCAGGTACTCACCGCGGATGATGCTGAGTACGACGAGGCACGCACCCCATACTTTCCGGTCAGGATCGGCAAGCCGGTGGCGGTGGTACGACCCAAGCATGCCGATGACGTAGCAATAGTGGTCGATGCGGCACGGCGTACGGGTCTGCCGCTGTTCGTCCGCAGCGGAGCGCACCACGCCGCAGCTCACAGCACGGGCGACGGTCTGCTCATCGACCTCCGCTCGCTGAACAACATCGAGATTGATGTCGCGGGCCAGACAGCCTGGGTCGAGACCGGTCTCACAGCCCGAGAGGTGGCCTGGGCGCTCGAGCCGCATGGGCTCGCGGTTGGGTTCGGCGACATCGGGAGCGTTGGCATCGGCGGGCTTACGCTGGGTGGCGGGATCGGCTTCCTGAGCCGTCGATACGGCATGACGATCGACAACGTCCTCGCAGCCGAGATCGTCACTGCTGATGGTCGAATGCACACGATTGATCATGAGCATGAGCCGGATCTGTTCTGGGCGATCCGGGGCGGCGGCGGCAATTTCGGCGTCGTCACCAAGTTCTGGTTCCGGCTCGCTGGGGTTCGGCAGGTGTACGGCGGTCCGCTGATCCTACCGGCGACACCGGCGACCATCTCCCGGCTCGTTCAGGTCTGCGCCGAGGCAGACGACGCGTTGACCGTCATCCCCACCGTGATGCCAGCTCCCCCGATGCCGTTCATCCCTGCGGAGATGCAGGGCCAGATTGTGATCATGGCCGTGGTCTGTTACGCGGGTGACTCGGGGCAGGCGGAGGAGACGCTACGGCCGCTGCGGGAGATCGCGACACCTGTTCTGGACATGGTGCAGCCGATGCCCTACGCGGCGCTGATGGATGAGGAAACGCCCGTCAGGGGACACCCGGTGGCCGTGCGCACCAAGTTCGGAGATCACATCGACGAATCGATCGGGGCCACGATTCTGGAGGGCCTGAAGCGCTCGGACTCCTGGCTGCGGTTCGTGCAGTTCCGGGTGCTGGGCGGTGCGATCAGCCGGATCGCACCCGACGCAACGGCGTACGCCCACCGCAAGTCCCCGATCATGGTGATGGTCGCGCGAGTTTTGGAAGACGATGAGTTAGCGGCTCGGCACTGGACAGAAGAGCTGGCCGAGGCCCTGTACCAGGGTGACGACGGCGCTTACGTGAACTTCTTCGGCCCGCACGATGGCGATCGGATCGAAGCCGCGTATCCGGGCGAGACCCTGGCACGGCTGCGGCGGATCAAGGCGACCTACGACCCAATGAACCTCTTCCGCAACAACGACAACATCACGCCCACCTGAACGAGCCATTCCCTCGGAAAGTGGTGGTCACAGTCGACACATTCAGTGACAATCTGGTGTCGTTCGTGACCACTTCAGACAGATGCGGTGTGTTGGACTTGTGTGTCAAGAAGTACGGCTACGAACTCCTGCTCAAGGGCTGCCCGAGTTAGCCTCTTTGGCGGAGACCGCCTACCGCGGCCCACCCGCATTGCTGTCCAGGTCAGCGGAACCTGTAATGGCCCAATAATGGCCCCAAACATGGGTTTGGGTTTCCTAGGAGTAATGGACCGGGCCGTCGAGAAATGTGTGACAAGGAAGTTTGTCATCCCGGTAAGAAAATGCCACCACATGACCAGCTTGAAATTTCAGGTATCGAGTCGCCACAGTGTTTACCGCTCGTCCTAATGTGCCGCTGACTAGGCGTTTTGCAGCGGAGCGGGTGACGAGAATCGAACTCGCATGACCAGCTTGGAAGGTCGCGGCCGTTGTGCCCGCAAGCGGGCGCTGAGTCGTCCGTGTGAGTTGTAGCTGACCCTGGATGACCGGCACTCGCTGTGCGTAATGGCCCGTTATTGGCCCAAACCTGGCTCACGAATGAGCCCAATGCGATAGCTCTGCAAGGTGGCCGCCGCACCCTACGGTGAGGTTGTCCCTGCGTGCACCTACCGGACCGCCGACCGGCGGTCGGGAGGGTCAGCGACGTGGCCAACGCGGATCCGCGAGATCGCCTGGACCGTCGACGCGATCGACGCAGCTGCAGGCAGCTGCGACCACTGAGGGAGCTAGCCTCAAGCGGACCAGTGCCTGCGGAGCTGCATGGCCCATCGTGCAGCCGGTGCGCGCCCGGGTCCCGGGCGTGGTGGCAGCCGACCGGGACGCGTTGCTTCGTCTGAGCCGCCGGAGTTCGCTGAACGCCGCACTGGCGCCACGGGCCGGGATCGTGCTGCTGGCCGCGGACGGGACCCCGAATGTGGAGATCGGCCGCTAGCACATCACCACAAAGAACTCCACAGCGACACATTTACGCTGCAAATTGAGGCGGCGTATCTAGCTGGACCTGTGGGTTCTGTCAGTGGGAAAGCAACCTTTGCCGTTGGATGCGCGATGGCCACGACTGTTGGCGTTCGTGTCTGCCAGGGTCACGTTGCCGGACCGCGCTTGCTCGACGGGCGTATCCGGTCAGACCTACGCGGATATCGTCGCGGGAGCCGGTGATGAACAGTTGGGGTGTCGATGAGCAGCGCCAGGCATGGCACGGGTCTGATCGAGCAGGGTCGTGCGGTTGGCGGCGAGTTGCCCAGCAGCCCTGTGGTTAGGCTCGACCGCAGTCCGCATCGAGCTTCCCGGCGACGAGCCATTACGCGAAGCTCGCCAACTCGCGCAGGTCCTCGTCCGGGTTGGCACGTAGTGGGTCGAGCCGCCCCGATCTCTCAGCGACACAGAGCGGTCGCAGATGGTCATTCAGGAAATGAACGACGCTGAAATTGGTCACGAGGGACGCCGTGCTCGCTGGGGTTGCTGTAGCTCGAAGCTGTACGCGAGGCGACACCGACTTGAAAGGATCACGGGTGCCCCTTGATCGCCGCGCTTGATTCCACAGGCGACCCTATGATCTGGAACGGCTCCATCCCGACAAATGACGAGCCGTACGCTCGAGCCATGACGGTGGCGGCCTATACGGGCGCGATGGTCGGCCGCGCAACCGAGCGCGGGGTTCTCAACCGTCTCCTGGCCGCGGCGGCCGGCGGCTCGGGCGCCACCGTGCTTGTCGAGGGTGAGGCCGGGATCGGCAAGACCCGGCTCGTACAGAGTCTGGTCGAGGCCGCGCGCAGGCGTGGTGTGCGCACATTTGTCGGTGCTGCTCGACAGTTTGAGGCGACCCGACCGTTCGGCGCCGTATCCGAGGCGCTTCAACTACGGCGTGGGTCATCCGATGCTCGGCGAGCGGGGATCGCGCGGCTGCTCGGCGGCGAGGGAGAACAGCGCGCCGCGCCAGCGAGGCCGGACACGCGCTACCGAGTAGTAGAAGAGATCATCGATCTCGTTGAAGTGCAGTCCCAGGATGTACCGCTGTTACTAGCGTTAGAAGATCTGCACTGGGCTGACGACTCGACGGTCCTTGTCGTCCGAACGCTGCTGGATCGGATCACGTACCTACCGGTCTTGCTCGTCGGTACCCTGCGAACGTCGCCACGCTCAGCCGACCTCGATCTGCTGCTCGCCGATGCAGCCGCGGCGGGCGCCACTATGCTGCAGCTCGCGCCACTCTCACTCGACGACGTCGACGACCTTGTCCGTTCCGAGATCGGTCAGCCCCCAGGACCGGGGCTGGCCGAAGTGGTGACTCGAGCGGCTGGAAACCCACTGTGGGTGGTCGAGATCCTCCGCTCTCTTTCGGCGGAGGGGCTCCTTCAGGTCAGGTCTGGCAGCCTCGCCGTCACGACGGCCACGCTGCCTGACTCCTTCCGCCAGCTCATGCTCCGGCGGCTGCGGTATCTGCGAGACGCGACGCTTCGAACGCTGCGGGTCGCCGCTGTCTTGGGCGACACGTTCTCGCTGGTCGACCTGGCCACAGTGAGCAGCCGGCGAGCCCTGGATCTGGTGGAGGACTTGGCTCCCGCCGTCCAGAGCCGGCTACTGGGGGAAGACGGAAACAGTTTGACGTTCCGCCATCAGCTCGTCCACGACACAATCTACGAGGACATCCCCCGCTCCGGCCGGATAGCAATGCACCGGGATGCCGCACGGGTTCTCGCCGATGCCGGCGCACCGATCGCCCAGGTGGCAGCGCATGTCCTGCGCGGTGCAGTGCCCGGCGACGCGCAGGCCATCGGTTGGCTACGAGCGGCCGCCCGCAACGCGCTCCCTCGCGCGCCCGACGTCGCGATCGACATCCTCAAACGCGCGGAGGATCTGGTGCAGGTCGGAAACCCCGATGCCGACCTGATTATCGCCGAACTGGTCGAAGCTCTGCTGCGAGCTGGGCGGGTGGCCGAGTGTGCCGCCCGCGCGGAGGCGGTCCTAAGCCGGCCTCACCTCGCTGACGTGGACCCCACCGTCCGGCTCTTCCTGGTCGAGGCGTTGTCGCTGCAGAACCGCGCATTGGAGTTGATCGCCCAAGCCGAGGCCGCGCTGACCGCCACGTCGGCCTTTTCGGATGCCGATCGAGCGCTCATCCTCGCCCAGGCCAGCTACGGGCGCACCTTCTCCGGTGACCTCACCGGCGGTGAAAAGAGCGCACGAGCCGCCCTGGAGCTGGCGCAGCGCTCCAGCGATGTCGGAATGATGGTCTGGAGCCTCACGACGTTGTCCGTCGCCGTGAAGACACAGGGCCGGTACGGCGAAGCTGTCTACCTTGCTGAGCAAGCCGTTCGGATGGCGGTCAACGCACCCGATGAGCAAGGGCGGTTGCGTCATCCGGACTTCTTCCTGGGCATGGCGATGTGCGATGCCGGCCGCATGACCGAAGCGCGCGAGGCCTACCGGAACGGGGTACGCGAGTGCGCGGCTCTCGGCTCCTCCTGGATCCTCCCGGACATCCAGCAGCTCACCGGCGAGCTGCATTTCGAGCTGGGTGAGTGGGATGACGCACTGGCCGAACTGGAGGCTGGGCTTGCCGCTGCCGCAGAACGCGGCCACCAGGTAGCGATAGCGCAATCACTTGGATACCGTGCGCTGATCCACGCGGCCAGAGGCGATCGCCGAGTCGCCCAGGCTGCGCTCGCACCGCTGCAAATGGAGCTCGATCGCGGCGCGCTGACGTACGGGATCGAGATCGCCGCGTACGCGCTCGCGATGCTCACAGAGGCCGAAAGGCAGCCGGTACGCGCGTACGAAACTCTGCGGTTGTACTGGCAGCTCGACGCCGACCAGCAGATTCGGCGGTTCCACCGACATCTCGCGCCTCCGCTCATACGTCTCGCGCTTACCCTCGACCACCCAGAGGTCGCCACCGCTGTGGCGGACGCCGTGGAAGAGGCGGCAGCGCTGGCCACTGACGTGCCGAGCATGCGCGCCGTGGCCCGGCGCTGCCGGGGACTCGTCGGCGGCGATCCCGAAACGATGCTGGAGGCCGTCGAGCTCGTCCGATTAGGCCCGCGGGTCTTGGATCAGGTGGCCACGCTCGAGGACGCCGCCCGTGTACTGGCTTCGGCTGGACGGACAACGGAGGCGCAGTCGCAATTGCTCGGAGCGCTTGAGCTGTGCGACCAGCTCGCGGCAACAGCCTGGGCAGTGCGGGTGCGGGCCGCGCTGCGTGACCTCGGTCTGCGGAGGGGCGTCCGGGGAGCCCGCCGACGCCCGGCGACCGGCTGGGCGAGCCTCACGGACACCGAGCGGGCGGCGGCGCGGCTCGTTGCGGAAGGCCTCACGAACCGTGAGGTCGGCACGCGGCTTTTCATCTCACCCAACACGGTGAACACGCACCTACGGCATGTGTTCCAGAAGTTGGGTGTCTCCTCGCGCAGCGGGCTCACGGCAGCGACGCTCCACCAGGATCACACGTTCGAGTGATGTCTTGGTGAGCGTGGCCGGACAGGCTCGGCTCCATCATCAATGATTGAGAAGGGAGCCAGTTATGCCTGCACTGGGATTCGTTCTTCCGCTGCTGCCCGGGAAGACCGACGACGACCGCGACGCCATGACCTCCTGCTGGCGCGGTCACAGGAAGGAAGCGTTCGAAGCATCACGCAAGCGACACGGCATTACCCGTGAGGCCGCGTGGATCCAGCGGACGCCCAGCGGCGATATAGCCGTCGTGTACGTTGAGGCAGATGACCTCGCCGCGATGTTCAAGGGCTTGGCCACGTCCGATGAGCCCTTCGACCGTTGGTTCCGTGCGTACGTGAGCGACGTACACGGCGTCGCCCTCGAGGACGAGTTCCCCCCTCCCGAACAGGTCCTCGACTTCAGGGGGCGGGACTGATCGCGACGAGCGCTCGCACGCCTGGGGCACTGCGCCTCGGGCTGGCCGGACACCAGCGCCTTTGAGGCAGCGCCGCGTCAAGGTGCTTGTCTACTGTCTGCGCTACGCCTGATAGACGATGTCGCTGGCCTCCGCGGCGAGCACTTGTCGAAGTTTCTCGAATCGGGCCGTTCTTCCGCACGACGAAGATCAGCACCATCGTCCGCGGCGCTGCGATCTTGCGGCGGCCTCGGCGAAGAAATCGAGCCAGGAGTTTCGTCGTCCCTCGCCGGCGTACCCGTCGAGGACGACAACACGGCCGGCCTCCGCTGTGCTGCCAACCTTGGTGGCGAACGGAAGGACGTAACGCGAACGGGCCGTGCTTAACACGGCCCGGACTAGGCACTTCACCGGAAGAAACTTCAGTATGGACCGGCTTGATCGGAAGACTCTTGCGGAGCTGCAGCAGGACGGGCGGCTGACCCTCACGGAGCTGGCGGATCGGGTCGGTCTGTCGGTGTCACCCTGCCACCGCCGGCTCCGCGCCCTGGAGCAGTCGGGGGATCATCAGCGGCTACCGCGCCCAGCTGGACGCGATCGCTGTTGGGCTCACCTTCGAGGCACTCGTCTTCGTCACCATGCGCGGCGCTGACCGCGACACCATCACCGGCTTCGAACGAGCCGTCACCGAGATCCCGCACGTCTTGCAGGCCCAGCGACTATTCGGCGAATCCGACTAGCTGCTCCGCGTCATTGCCACCGACCTACGCGCCTTCCAACAGCTCTACGACACCGAGCTCGCCACCCTGCCCGGAGTGCAGAAACTCAGCTCCACCCTCGTCATGAAGAACATCGTCGAGAACCGAAGCCTGCCCTGTAGCTCGCCTATGCCGACCTCGCTGATCTGAAGATCGTGACGGGAAAGTGCAACTGCGGGTCTGACCGCAGAGGTGACCACACGGCGGCGAGCCGGTGCCCTGCCGGGATCGTCGGGTCGGTCAGGGAGCGGCGAGGGGCGGCATACAGCTGCTCCTGGTCGTTGGAGAGCCGAGTCGTCGACCGCTTGGCAGACGAGGATCTGAGCCGGGCACCCCACCGTGAGCGGACTCTGGTCGGACTCGGGTCCAGACCGCGAGCAGTCCCGGAGCCGCCCCCACCGCCGAAGAAGGGCGGTGAGGGCGATTCGGGGCTTGGTCAGGAGGCCGAGTGTGTCCGGACCGCGCGAGCGCCGGCCACCAGGATCCGCAGCGCTGGTTCAACCTCGGCGTAGCGGAAGGTCTTCAGGCCGCAGTCGGGGTTGACCCATGGTGTAAGAGTCCCTGTCAGTAGCCCCTAGGTCAGGATCAGACTGACCAACCATGGCGACATGAGCGCGGTGGTCCGGATCCCTTTCCAGCCGAGACTCCAGTTCCACGCGACGCATTCATTAACCCCGAGCCCAGTCGACCAGAGAACGTCGAGGTGGTCGTCGCGATCCAGAATGGTCCAGGGCCGGTATTGACGAAGCTGACGAGCCGAGATGGAGGCTGCTGCGAAGCCTGGTTATCGAGCGATAAGCGGAATTGTTGGCCGGGGACCACACCGGAGGCACACTCGTGATCGCCGCAGCGAGTTATTCGCCTTCAGTCATAGCGGAGGTCCGCTTATCCACAGGTACGGCGAGCTTGGTGCGAGTCTTGCCTAAACGTGGGTCGATGAACTCGCCACCGCATTGACAAGGCGGGCCGCCCCCATGGTGCGGACCGCCGACACCATCGCGGATCTGGAGTGAGGAGGAGCTCGATGGCTGACAAGACGGTTGGCGTGCCGGTTCGGGCGCTGTACGCGATGCCGGAGGCGATGGTGCTGCTGAGCCTGAGCCGGACACAGATCTACGAGCTGATCCGGTCCAATCAGCTGCTGACGGTGACCCAGGGACGGCGGCGGTTGGTTCCGGCGGAGGCGATCTCGGCCTACGTGGCGCTGCTGCTGAGCGAGGCGGGGTCGGGTCGTGACCGAGCGGCGTAGCCGGGGCGAGGGCGGCTTGTCGTGGAGCGAGTCGAGGCAGCGCTGGATCGGCCGGTGGGTTTCACGGCGATGGGCAAACGCCGGGTCGTCACAGTATCCGGCCGAACCAAGACGGAGGCGAAAACCAAGCTGCGTGAGGTGATGCGAGACCACCAGGACGGGTTTCCGACCGAACGCCGTCACCACACGGTCGCCGAGGCGGTGGAGGATTGGCTGGCGCACGGGATGGGTCTACAGGAGCCGAGCACCGTCGTGAACCGGGCTGTCCTGGCACGCACCCATCTGGTGCCGGTGCTGGGCCGGCGGCGGCTGGTTGAGCTCACCGTGCACGACGTCGACGCGTGGCTCGCGGACCGGGCCACGATGCTCAGCACCGACACGGTGCACCGGCTTCACGGGATCCTGCGGGCGGTGCTTCGCCGGGCGCAGGCTCATGATCATGTCAAGCGCAACGTCGCCCTGCTGGTCGACCCGCCTCGGGGCACCGCCGGCCGCCCGTCGAAGGCATTGACGGCGGACCAGGCGGCCCGGCTGCTGGCGGCGGCCGAGGCCGATGAGGCGATGCGCGCGTACGTGGTGGTCTCGCTTCTCACCGGCGCCCGGACCGAGGAGCTGCGGGCCTTGACCTGGACGCATGTCGACCTCGAGGGGAACCCACCGACCGTCGCGCTATGGCGCTCGGTGCGGGCCGGGGGGAGACCAAGACGCGGCAGTCGCGCCGCACCCTCGAGCTGCCGGCGCGGGCGGCCGAGGCCCTCCGGGTGCACCGGACGAGCCAGCGGCACGTCCAACTGGCGGCGGGGGACCGGTGGCAGAGAGCCGGACTGGTGTTCTGCACGTCCGTGGGCACTGCACTGGACGCGGCGAACGTCCGCCGCTCGTTCCGTCGGGTGGCCGCGGCCGCCGGCTTGGACGCGCAGGCGTGGACGCCGCGCGATCTGCGGCACAGCTTCGTGTCGTTGCTCTCGAGCATCGGGATGAGTATCGAGGACATCTCCCACCTGGTTGGTCACGCCAGCAGCCGCGTCACCGAGCTGGTGTATCGCAAGGAGCTGCGGCCGGTGCTCACCCGCGGCGCGAGCGCGATGGACGCACTCTTTCCGCATGAGCAGCCGGGGGCTTAGGTAAGCAGTTAGCCCATGTGCCCCTGTCGGCGCGCCCGTTCCGGGCTGAAAATGGGCCTGTGGCCGTCCGGTAACGCCGTAGTTCCTATGGTTCTGTGAGGCCGTCAGTT
>JBKPBV010000224.1:0-11074 GCA_046727055.1 Actinomycetota bacterium
CGACCGTGAGCGCTTGGGCGTCGCGATCGCCACCGGCATCGGGGGGATGATGACCCTGCTCGCCAACTGGGACATCCAGAAGGAGAAGGGCGCTCGCCGGGTCAGCCCGCTGGCCATTCCCATGCTGATGGCCAACGCTTCCGCTGCCAATGTCAGCTTGCGCCTCGGAGCCCGAGCCGGGGTACACACGCCGGTGTCGGCCTGCGCTTCGAGTAACGAGTCGATCTCGCTGGGACTGGACATGTTGCGGCTCGGCCGCGCCGATGTTGCCGTCGTCGGAGGTACCGAGGGCGTCATTCATCCATTGCCGATCGCCAGCTTCGCCCAGATGCAGGCCATGAGTCGCCGCAACGACGAACCCGAACGGGCATCGCGGCCGTGGGACGTCGACCGGGACGGCTTCGTGTTAGGCGAGGGTGCCGCCGTGATGGTCATCGAGACCCTGGAGCACGCACAAGCGCGTGGCGCCCGCATTTACGGCGAACTCGCCGGGGCAGGCATCACAGCCGATGCTCACGACATGGTCCAGCCGGATCCGACCGGCGCCAGTCAGGCCTTGGCGATGACCAAGGCGCTCCGCGAATCTGATCTTGCTCCTGGCGACATCGTGCACGTCAACGCGCACGCCACCTCAACGCCGCAGGGTGACGTCACCGAGGCCGGTTCCATTCGGCAGACACTGGGTGAACACACCGAGGCGATCGTCACCGCAACCAAATCCATGACCGGGCATCTGCTCGGTGGTGCGGGGGCGCTGGAGTCGCTAGCGGCCCTGCTCGCCCTCTACTACCGCAAGGTGCCGCCCACCATCAACCTGGATAACCCAGAACCTGATCTTGGTATCGACATCGCCACCAAAGTGCGCGACCTGCCAAGCGGTGACCTTGCGGCGATCAACAACTCGTTTGGCTTCGGCGGTCACAACGTTGCCGTCGCCTTCACCAATGAATACGCCATAGGAGGGTTGCGATGACAACCACTGCCCCCGCTCACCGGGCGGCCGGAGCTCCCGCCGCTCGCGCTCACCGGGCGGCCGGTGCTCATGCTGCTCCCGCACCAGCTACCAAGATCAAGCTTCCGCGTGATCAAGACCCGCGCAACCCTCACCTCCGGCTTCGGGCACTGCTTGATCCCGGTTCGGTCGAGTTGATCACTGAGGATGACGATTCCGGGATGCTCGCCGCCACCGGAACGATCAACGGTTGCAGGGTGGTTGCCTTCTGCTCAGACCCGACCGTGATGGGTGGAGCTATGGGCATGGACGGCTGCGAGGTTGTGGTGCGAGCGTATGAGCGCGCGATGCGTGATCGCGTGCCAATTCTCGGGATCTGGCATTCCGGTGGCGCCCGGCTTGCCGAGGGTGTGCTCTCACTGCACGGGGTGGGTCGGATCTTCCACGCGATGACCCAGGCCTCCGGCAAGATCCCACAGATCTCCATAGTCTTAGGCTTTGCGGCCGGCGGTGCGGCGTACGGGCCGGCGCTGACCGACGTGGTGATCTTGGCGCCGGAGGGCCGCATCTTCGTCACTGGTCCGGACGTGGTGCGTTCGGTGACAGGTGAGGATGTCGACATGTTGCGGCTCGGCGGGCCAGACACGCACGGCCGCCGTTCAGGTGTCGTGCATTTGGTGGCCGACGACGAAGCGCACGCTATCAACCAGGGCAGGGCACTCACCACCCTGATCGCCGACCAGGGTCAGACCGCGCTAGCGGTTGACGATGTTGATCTTGCTGCCTTGCTGCCCGAATCCCCAAAGCGTGCCTATGACGTTCATCCGCTGATCAATGGCCTGCTCGATGAAGGCTCGACGGTCGAGCTGCATGCCCGGTGGGCGCCCAATGTGACCATTGCGTTGGGGCGTCTCGGAGGGCGCACAGCCGGGGTGATCGCCAACAACCCGCTGCGTCTGGGTGGCTGCCTGGATGCACTCAGTGCGGAGAAGGCGGCCAGGTTCGTACGGATGTGCGACACGTTCGGGGTGCCCCTAGTGGTGATCGTCGACGTGCCCGGGTACCTGCCAGGTGTGGGGCAGGAATGGGATGGGGTGGTACGCCGCGGCGCGAAGCTGCTGCACGCGTTCGGCGAAGCAGTTGTGCCGCGGGTCACGCTGGTGACCCGTAAGGCGTACGGCGGCGCCTACATTGCGATGAACGCGCGCTCTCTTGGCGCTACCAGGGTCTTTGCGTGGCCGGGTGCCGAGGTGGCTGTGATGGGCCCGATCGCCGCAGTCCGGATCTTGCACCGCCGCAAGCTGGCCGAGGTCTCCGACGACGTGCGGCCTCAGGTCGAGGCCGAGCTCGCAGCCGAACACGAGCGCATTGCCGGTGGTGTGGAGAAGGCAGTTGAGATCGGAGTCGTGGACGAGATTGTGGCCCCCAGCGCGACCCGATCAGCACTTGCCGCCGCGATTCGGGAGGCCGACACCGGCCAGCGCGGCGCGCACACCAATATCCCCCTGTAGACCGCCTCACTCACGCCGACTTGTCAGCGTAGGTGAGGGAGTTAGACGACCTTGTGCAGCCAGCGCACGGGTGTACCGTCGCCCGCGTATCGGAAGGGTTCAAGTTCCTCATCCCAGGCGCGGCCAAGCAGCGCGTTCACGGCCTCGAGGAGATCTTTGCCGCCGAGAGTCGACGTCGCTATTGCCTGCTTGATCCGATCCTCCGGAATCATGATGTCACCGTGGATCCCCGTGGTGGCGTGGAAAATACCCAGCGTTGGAGTGTAGGAATAGCGCTCGGCCTCGGTATTGGACGTGGCCTCTTCGGTCACTTCGAAACGGGCCCGCTGGCAGCGCTTGAGGGCGCTCGCTAATCGTGCTGCTGTGCCCGTGGGGCCGGTCCAGGAGTACTCGGTTCGATAGCAGGCACGCTCGATCGGCTGAGGGATCCAGTCAACGCGTACCGGCATACCAAAGACGCCGCCCACGGCCCACTCAACGTGCGGGCACAGTGCTGACGGCGCAGAGTGGATGTACAAGACTCCACGGGTCATACTCATGCCAGATCCTCCATGCGAGACCAAAGACAACCTGAGGGCTGCCTTCCCCTGCATCCTCAGGCCGGGCTCGCTGGCGGATCGGTTTGTGGTCACTATCTTGCACCATGGGCCACACCCGCACCAAGAAGTCACGGCCGACTCGCTCGCATACAGGATGCGAGCGTCGGAAATCGCGCGCCGCCGCACGGAGGAGGAGTGAGCGGAGGCGTTCTTCCCTCTGCGAGCGACGACGACGGCGGCGGATTCAAAGCGCGATGCGCGAGCACTCATTAAATTGACCAGTGTGAGGACTGCGCCGTACGGCTCGTGGGTATCGCCGATCTCCGTTGATCATCTGGTCGGTTCCTCGGTCGGGCTTTCCGCCGTGCAGATCGAAGGGCGGCACGTCTACTGGTTGGAGTCTCGGGCCGACGAACGAGGCCGGACCAGCCTTTGGCGACGGCTGGTTTCCGGCGGGGAAACAGTCGAGGTCACTGCCCAACCTGCCTATGTACGCGACCGAGTCCACGAGTACGGCGGCGGCGAGTACCACGTCTCGGGCGGCATCTTGGTGTACTCAGAATTCGCCGACGGCCGCCTGTACGCGGTCCGAGGCGACGGCACCCCGCGGCCGATCACCCCTGAGGCGGAGCTTCGCTTCGGCGACATTCGAGTTCATCCTGACCGTGGCCTCGTGCTGGCCGTACGGGAGGACCATTCCGGCGGTGGCGAACCAGCCAACACCATCGTCGCTCTTGATCTTGAGGGGCCGAACCTGGATGGGGGGACGGTGCTCTGCGGGGGTGCCGACTTCTACTCGACCCCCGAGCTTTCGGCGAGCGGACGCCTAGCGTGGACGCAATGGAACCACCCCAACATGCCGTGGGACTCCACAACCGTCATGGTCGGATCCCTGACCAGCGAGCTGCGAGCCTCGGCATTGCGCGAGCAGCTCCCCAATAGACGTGGCGCCGTGATCACAAGTAGCCAAGCCATTGCAGGCGGCCCCGGCGAGTCCGCCGTGCAGCCGCGCTGGTTGGGTGATCATCTGATCTTCGCTTCGGATCGTACCGGCTGGTGGAACCTCTATCTGTGGAGTAACGACGAGGTGCAGCCGATCTGTACCACGGACGCGGAGTTCTGCCCACCGCAATGGGTTCTGGGGCAGCAGCCGTACGCGATCATTGATGATGATCATCTGCTGTGCACCCTAAATCGCAGTGGAGATCAGAGCATCGAGGTGCTGAGGATCTCCGACGGCACACTGCGTCAGGTAGCTGCTGACGGCATCGCCGCTACCTCGCTGGATGTCGAGGGTCGCATCGCCGCTGGGTTGATCAACTACCCGGATCGGCCGGCGGCGCTGGCGCTCTACGACCTTGACCGCAACATCTGGACCACCCTCAGGTCTTCCACCGAGATGATCATGGATGCTGCCTCGGTATCTCTGGCGCAACCGATGCATTGGACAGCTCAGGAACGTGCGGTTCACGGCTACTTCTATCCGCCGGTCAACAGCGAATTCCGAGCGCCTGCTGGGAGCCTGCCGCCCCTGATCACGCTTTCCCACGGTGGACCGACCGCGTTCTCGGCACCCGATTTCAAGATCGCATATCAGTTCTGGACGTCGCGTGGCTTTGCCATCCTCGATGTCAACTACAGCGGCAGCACCGGTTTCGGCAGGGACTATAGAGATCGATTGAAGGGCCGTTGGGGCGTTGCTGATGTGCAGGATTGCAGAGCAGGGGCGGTATCGGTGGGCGCAGAGCGGCTCGCTGACCCCGCCCGGCTGGCCATTCGAGGGGGCAGCGCTGGCGGCTTTACAACACTTGCAGCGCTTACCACGACAGACGTCTTCAACGCCGGGATCAGTCAGTACGGGATCGCGGACCTCGAGGCGCTGGCCAAGGAAGCGCACAAATTCGAGGCAGGTTATCTCGATACCCTCGTGGGACATTATCCCGAAGGCCGTCACGTCTATATCGAGCGCTCACCGATCAGTCACCTGGATCGGCTCTCGGCGCCGATCCTGCTGCTCCAGGGAACCGAAGACACGGTCGTGCCACCGCAACAGGCCGAGATGCTGGCCGAGGCAGCTCGTCGCAAAAGGCTGCCCGTCGCCTTGATCATCTTCGAAGGCGAAGGCCACGGTTTCCGCGAGGGCGCGACAATCAAGGCGGCAACCGAGGCACAGATCTACTTCCTCGGCCGGATTTTCGGTTTCGAGCCAGCGGACCGGGTGCCGCCGATTCCTATCGAGAACCTGGACGGCGGGTCTCAAAGCGCGATCCACAGCGAGCGCAGCGAGCCATCAGACACGGATAGTTGATCAGCTCGCCTAACCAGCATGATCAACATCTGGCTGCCATGGATGCAGCCGCGGCAGGCACGCTGGCACGGCATCGCGATAGCGCTGATACTCAGCGCCGTAGCGCTTCAGCAATACCGGCTCCTCGTACCAGCGAACGAATCCCGCCATGATCGCCCAGACTGCAAAGGCATAGACCAGCAACGCGAACGAACCGAAGATCATTGCCTGACCGAGTACCGAGGCCACCACAGCGAGATACATGGGGTTACGCACAAACTGGTATTCGCCGCCGACGACCAGGCGGTCGGTGGGAGCGACGGGCGCGGGGGTACCCCGGCCCTCTGTCACGAAACGGGCAAAGGCGCGCAACAGCACCGCGACCGCCAGCGCTAGCAGAACGCCGCCTGCGACCATCCGTGCGATCGCTAATGGCGAGATCGGCCCGCGCACTTGCCACCCGCTGATAAGCCGTGGCACCAGGCCAGCGACTAGACCCGGGGCGACAAGAAAGAAGACGGCGCTCCCGACCGTGGCCACCGATCTCTGCATTACACGACCCCAGGTGCACGATGTCGATTACGTCCGCAACCAATCGTTGTCCGGCGAAGGCCGCGGGCCGAAGATCGCCTGACCGACTCGTACGGTTGTCGCCCCGTACTCGATTGCGAGTTCCAGATCACCGGACATGCCCATGGACAGCTCGTCATAAGTGCCGGCAACGTCCTCACTTCCCTGAAGCCGTCGTTGCAGGTCGCGCATTCGTTCGAAGCAGACCCGGATCTCTCGCTCATCGTCCGACAGCACAGCCAAGGTCATCAGACCGCGGACTCGCAGCGTCCTGTAGGCCTTGAGTGCGATGGCGAACGGCTCCACCTCATCCGGTGGCAACCCATGCTTTTGTGGCTCCCCCGACGAGTTGACTTGTAGGAACACATCAAGCCCGCGGCCCAGGTCATCCAATGCCATATCAAGTGCGGCAGCAACTTTCACACTGCTAAGCGCATGAAACTCCGAGGCCAAGGCTGCTACTTGCCTGGCCTTATTGGTCTGGAGGTGGCCAATGATCGCCCACCTGAGATCGGGATGATCGGCAAAGTGCCGGGCCTTCTCTACTGCCTCCTGAACCTTGTTCTCGCCAAGCAGCCGAATGCCGGCCTCGTAGGCCTCCGCGACCAGGTCCATCCCATGGGCCTTGCTCACCGGCAGCAATCGCACCTCGCTCGGATCGCGCCCGACTCGAGTACACGCCGCCTTGATCCGCGCCTCCACTGCGGCCAGATTCTCCGCCACGTTCGCCATGCCTGAACATTAGTCTCGCGGCAGCATTGCCATGGCGCGTTATCCGAGGTCGAGCTCCTATGGCCAGCGGGCGCCGAGCGAGATGAGCCCGAGCGCGGCGAGGATGGCAAAGCCCAATCCGAATCCGGCGTAGCGTGAAGTGACTTCGCGGTCCACCTTCTCCTTGCCAACCGAGCTACCGATGTCCCTGTAGACCTCCTTCAGCTCGCCCGCTGACTCAGCGGTATACGCCTCTCCCCCGGAGATCTTGGCAATACGGGCCATTTCGGCTCGGTCGACGGGCACCGGTTCCCGCCGCCCACCGATATCGATGTAGCCCTCGGGAGTCCCGTACGCGATGGTGTAGATCGGGACCGATTGGGCCCTCGCCGCCATCGCTGCCTGATCCGACGGCCTGCCGACTTGTGTCTTGCCATCGCTCAGCAAGACGATGCGCGCAGGTGGGACAGATTTCGGATTGTCTGGGTCGGGCGGCACTTGAGCCAACGCGGCGAGTGAGGTGTAGATGCCCTCACCGATTGCGGTCGAAGCCTGGGGGCGTAAAGACCGGATCGCTGCAGTAACTGATCCGCGATCGAGGGTGGGCGGCACCAGCGTCGTCGCCGTGCCCGCGAAAGTCACCAGCGCGACGTTGAACTTGGGGGGAAGGGATGTCACAAACTGTTCTGCCGCCGCCTTCGCTGCCTGCAGACGATTCGGATCCACATCCCTGGCCTCCATCGACAGTGACACGTCGATGGTTAACACAACGGTGGCCCGTTCCCGAGGCACCGACACCTGATCTTTTGGCTTGGCGAAGGCGAGCGTCAGTGTGAGCAGGCTAAGAATCGACAGACCGACTGCGACGTGCCGTAACCAGGTTCGATCCCGTGGGATAACGAGGTCGAACATCGTCCTGCCCATCTGCTTGCTGCGGTTCCGCTTGCGCCGCACCATCAGCAGGTAAAGACCGACCAGCAGGGGGATCAGCAAGAGCAGCCACAGCCGCCCGGGCGCGAGGAAAGAGAGCAGCGGAGTCACAAGTCAGCACCACCCTGCGAGGAGCGTCCGAGTGCGGGGCGCCGCGACCTCTCCAGAAAGTGGTCACAAACAACACGGATGCGGGCGAACTCGTTGCCGTCTCCGACAACTTCCGGGAAGCGCGGAGATGGCGCAACCATTAGGGCCATTTTGCTCCCAGCGAGATGGCGCCCAGCGCTGCGAGAACCGCGAGAGCGAGCCCGTAGCCGGCAAAGCGGGCGGTCACCTCGCGATCGGCCTTCTCATAGCCAACCTCGGATCCGATATTCTCATAGACCTGCTTGAGCTGATCAGCTGTGGCCGCCGCGAAGTACTCGCCGTTGGTCGACGCGGCGATCCTCTTCATTTCCTCATGATCGACCGGTACTGGTTCTCGTTTGCCTTCCAGATCGACAAAGCCGTTTTCCGTGCCGTACGCGATGGTGTAGATCGGCACCTTGGCCGCCTTCGCGTCAGCGGCCGCCTGTTGCGGAGCTCGACCGGCCGTGTTTGCACCGTCGCTCAACAACACGATGGCGCCGGGCGCGATCGAGTTCGGATTGTCCGGATCCTTCGGGGCTTGCCTCAAGGCGGTAAGCGCTGTTGCGATCCCCTCCCCGATCGCTGTCGACTCCTGCAGCTGGATGCTGTTGATTGCGGTTTGCACAGTGTTGTGGGCTGTCGTCGGTGGGACCAAGATCGCGGCGGCTCCAGCCATCGAGACCACCGAGACGTTGTATTTCTCGGGCAGCTTGATCACGAAATCGATGGCCGCCTGTTTCGCAGCATCGAGCCGGCTCGGTTTCACGTCAGTCGCCTGCATCGATAGCGAGGCGTCGATCACCATTACGACCGTGGCGCGCTCGCGCGGCACATCGACCTGGGTCTTCGGCCGCGCGAAAGCCGCGGTTAGCGTGATCAGACTGAGTAGCGAGAGCGCGACAGCGAGATGACGTCGCCACTGAGACTGTTTCGGCACAATCACATCGAGCATCGAGGTGTTGGTGAAGCGCATGCCGCGCCGGTTCTTGCGCAAGCTGGCGAAGATGTAGGCAAGGATCAGCGCCGGGATGACGAGCAAGATCAGCAGCCGATTTGGTTCCAGGAACGCCAGCTGCGCAGCCAGCTGCTGCGTAAGCAGCGCGGACCTCATTTCGTCACTCCCTGTGGCGGAGCGTGCAGCATGCTCGCCACACGACGGTACGCCAACACGAACCTGGCAATGTCTTGCACCCAATCTCGATCGGTTCGCAACTGGATGTGCCCGACACCTGCACGACGAAGCGAGATCCGGATTCGTTCCCGCTGCGCCGCGCTGGCAGCATCCATTCTGGCTCGCGCGTTTGGGTCGCCGGTGTTGACGTAACGCTCGAAGTCCGTCTCGGGATCCCGGATCAACATGTCACCGACGTCGGGGAACTCGATCTCCCGTCGGTCGACCACCTCGACCGCCAGCACCTGGTTCCGTACCCCTAACCGCCGCATCGAGCGCTCCCAGTCAGGTTCCAGGTTCGGGTCCAGCTCATGATCACCGGGAGTGAGGAAGTCGGACACCACTACGCGTAACCCGCGGCGCCGCTGGAGCCGCGATAGCTTCTCAACACTTGCCGCAAGCGTCATCGGTCCCGTGGCGTGGTCCGGCACGAACGGCTCGGTCAACATCTTGCGCAGCAGGCCGTAGAGCGCGGAGCGCCCTGAGAGTGCGGGCAATCGGCGCAGGCTTCCCGGACGCATAATGAAACCGCCGAATCGGTCGCCCATCTTCTGGCTGAGAAAGCCGATGGTCGCGATGGCGGCTATACCCAAATCTCTCTTGGTTACTCCTTCGGTGCCCCAGTTCATGGAGGGGGTGACGTCGAGCAAGGCCCAGACCTCGAGCTCGCGATCAGAGATGGTGTCGCGAACGTACGGCATGGTAGTACGCGCGGTCACAGCCCAATCGATCTTGCGCACATCGTCCTCGCCCGGAATGTAGATCCGGGCGTCGCTGATGTCCGAGCCCGGTCCGGGCAGCAGGCCGAGGTGGTCGCCGTGCAGGAATCCTTCCAGGCGGCGCACAATGGTGAGCTCCAAGCGGCGCAACGCAGCTTCAGGCGCCAGTTTGTTCAACGGGATGGTCGCGCGGGTCGGAGCACCGACCACCGAAGCAACGGCCCCGATACTCTCCTCCGGCGAGGCGAATTGCACGGGAGCGCCACTAGGTGGCGGAAGGTTCACCGGCGGGCCAGCGGGCGGCGGAAAGTTAGGTGAGCCGACGGGCCAACCGCCTGGCGGCGGGTAAGACACGTGGACCTCTAGCGAAAGTCCGGCTGGTTGGGCATATTAGGCACCGGTTTCTGGTACGGCGTAGAGGGCGAGGTGTAGGTATTAGCCGATGGCACTGCGCGGCCGGGCTGGCTCTGGTGGTTCGGTCCGGACTGCTGGTTCCAGACCGGCGTCGGCGGTGGCACCATGGCAACGATCCGCTCGATCACCTGGGCCGGCACGATGTTGTCAGCCACAGCGTCGAAGCCGAGTACGATTCGGTGCGCCATCACGTCTTTCGCAACTGTCTGGACATCCGTCGGCAGTACATAGTCCCGACCGTGGATCAGCGCGAGGGCTCGAGCGGCAGCCACCAGGCCGAGCGTGGCGCGCGGGCTACAGCCAAGCTGGATCACAGAGGTGAGATCCGGCAGGTTGAACTCAGCCGGCGTACGCGTCGCCAGCACCAGCCTCACGATGTACTCAGCGACAAGGTTGTGGACAAACACATCTTGTGCCTGGCGCTGCAGCTGGATGATCAGCCGCGGGTTCAAGACGGGCTGTGATGTTGGCGGATCGACGCTCATCCTGCGGAGGATTTCAAACTCTTCGTTTCCAGCCGGGTATGGAACGTCGACCTTCAGCAGAAAGCGGTCACGCTGAGCCTCGGGCAGCGGATAGACACCTTCGGACTCGATTGGGTTTTGGGTGGCGATCACGATGAACGGCTGTGGCACCGGATAGGTCGTTCCACCGATCGAGACCTGCTTTTCAGCCATCAGCTCCAGCATTGCCGCCTGCACCTTGGCGGGTGCGCGGTTGATCTCGTCGGCGAGGACGAAGTTTACGAAGACCGGCCCGAGCTCGACATCGAAGGCTTCCTGGCTTGCCCGGTAAATGCGGGTGCCAATGATGTCGGAGGGAACCAGGTCGGGAGTGAACTGGATGCGGGCGAATTCACCGCCGACCACGGTTGCGAAGCTGCGCACGGCTAGCGTCTTGGCCACTCCAGGCACACCTTCCAGCAGGCAATGCCCACGAGCGAGCAGCGCAACCATGAGCTGCTCGACCATGTGTTCCTGTCCGACGATCACCCGTTGAACCTGAGCAATGGCGTCTCCGAGGACCTGCGAGGCGGCCTGGTTTCCGAGCTGGCCCGACGTCCGAGCGGCAGCGCGCTCCTCGACGGGTTGGCCAAACGACGGACTACTCACGCACTCTCCTGTTTGCTCGTCGATGA
>JBKPBV010000225.1:0-3243 GCA_046727055.1 Actinomycetota bacterium
GGGCGTCAAGCATTTGGCCCATGTTCACAATTCGTTAACCATGTGCACGATTCGGTGTAGCGGCCCGACATAGGGTTATTGGTGCTCTAGCCGAAGCAAGATGGGACATGACTCATGCGTGACTCCTACCGGGAGCAGCTGGACGACATCCTTTCCGATCTGGTTCATATGGCACAGGTCGTCTCCTCGGCGGTGCGCTCCGCGACGACGGCGCTGCTTGAAGCGGACATTCGTCTGGCCGAGCACGTCATCGGTGAGGACGAGCTCATCGACGCCAGGCAGGCCGATATCGAGGCGCGGGCATTCTCGTTGCTGGCTCGCCAAGCCCCGGTCGCCGGTGAGCTGCGGACCATCGTTGCCACGCTGCGCATGGTCACTGAATTGGAGCGAATGGGCGACCTCGCCGCTCATGTTGCCAAGATCGCGAGGCTCCGCTACCCCGAGATCGCTGTGCCTCCGTCACTGCGCCCCAACTTCGTCCGGATGGGTGATGTCGCCGAAAAGATGGTGGTAACGGCCGGACAGACCCTGAACGACCGCAACATCCAAAGCGCGCAGGAGTTGCGCGCGCGGGACGAGGAGATGGACGAGCTGCGGCGTAGTCAGTTCCGCGTGATGCTCAGCGACGACTGGGACTACGGCGTAGAGGCTGCGGTCGATGTTGCCCTGCTTGGTCGCTATTACGAGCGCATCGCCGATCACGCTGCGTCAATGGGTCGCCGGATCATTTACGTGGTGACGGGCCAACTCCCCGAAGATCGGAGCTAGTCGCCGAGTGGCGTCCTCGGGCGCCGGTGACCGTACGTTTTCCACCAGAAGGTTGGGCTGCAGGCAGCACGGCCGTCCGTTTCCCACCAAACGTGCGGAAAGGTTGGGCTGCAGGCAGCTCCGCTGTACGTCCCACCAAACCGGCGAAGACGATTAGGCACGAGGAGCGAAGTAGCGCGTCCACTCGGTCCTGAACCGGCGACGGACACCCACGGCGCCACGATCAACGAGTGTCTCTCGTACCCGGTTAAGCACCGCCTCCGGCGCGTCGCGAAGATCATCCGATGTGACGACGATCAAGCGCCACCCCAAACGATCCAGCTCCTCGCGCCTAGATAAATTCTCAGAGCTGCTTCGGCTCGGAGCCGCGTGGTAATTGGGACAGCCGAGGATACATATGAGTCGTAGAGGATCTTGTGGAACTGCGGCCCGAGAACCTCCCTGAGCTGGATACCGGCTGCTCGTGCCTGAGCACGGCTGAAGGGACGACGGACATCGAGGGCGCGAAGCTCGCGGGCGGTCACTGCCATAGCACGATTTTGGAGTGAGTTCCGCCCCCTGAGTCCCGAAAAATCTTGGCCAGCTGTGGATAGTTGTGGACAACCCCAGTGGCCCACGAAGCCAACGTTTGCGCGCAGGGTTGGTGGAAGACGCACGCCGGGAATCGGCAGCTGGCCGACTTCTGCGCCCATTTGGTGGAAAACGTACGCATTACGCCGACAGCGCGTTCGGGCAAGAAAAAGGCCGAAGCCCTACTTCCGGCCCTGCATCTTGACCGCCTCAATAGCAGCAGCAGCCGCCAGGGGATCAAGGTATCGGCCACCGATCTCGATCGCTTTCAGATCATCGTCCAAGTCGTACACCAGCGGGATGCCGGTCGGGATGTTGAGGCCTACGACAGCTTGATCGCTCATCTGGTCCAGATGCTTGACGATCGCGCGCAGTGAATTGCCGTGAGCGGCGATCAAGGTGACCTTCTCAGCCCGCAGGTCGGGCACAATTTGGTCGTACCAGTACGGAAGTGCCCGGATCAGCACGTCCTTGAGGCATTCGGTACGGGGCCGGGCCTCGGTTGGCAGGCCCGCATATTTCGGGTCATCGAAGTTCGCAAATTCGTCATCGTTGTCAATCGGCGGCGGCGGAATGTCGTACGAACGCCGCCACAGCATGAACTGCTCCTCACCGAACTCCGCGAGCGTGGCTGCCTTGTCCTTGCCCTGCAGCGCACCGTAATGGCGCTCGTTCAGCCGCCAGGAACGCTTGGTCTCGATCCAGAGCCGATCAGCGATGTCGAGGGAAATCTGTGCGGTCTGGATCGCCCTGCGGAGTACCGAGGTGTGCACGACATCGGGCAGCAGATTGTTCTCAACGAGCAGCTCACCGCCCCGGATCGCCTCGCCCTCACCTTTGGCGTTCAGACCAACATCGACCCAGCCCGTGAACAGGTTCTTGGCGTTCCACTCACTCTCGCCATGCCGCAAGAGGATCAAGGTTCCTGTCATGACACACGCTCCCGCGTCGTTTTCACAGCTCGCCAATGGGCTGGTGATCGCTGCGCTCCCGCGTACTTTCCATGGCAGCGAGCCTAGTGGCCAGCGGGTCCCGCCCGCTGCACCCAAATCAGCTTTTCCCGCCCTCGCCCGGGTCCAGATGGGTGAAGGCGGCCAGGTTTGCTGTTGACTCCCCGCGGGACCGCCGCCAGACCCATTCCTTCCGGATGCTCTCGGAGAATCCCAATTCCAAGATCACATTGAAGCTGTCGTCGGCTGCTTCGGCCACGGCGCCAAGGAGCCGATCGAGCGCCGGGCGAGTGACCAGCTCGAGTGGGATGCTGCCTGTCAGATAGATGTCGCCGAGCGCGTCGAGTGCGAACCAGACGCCATGAAGTCTGAGGTTGCGCTCCAGGAGCCAGCGATAGACGCCGACGTGGTTCTCATCGGGCTTGCGGGCGACGAACGCTCGCACGTTCATTCCGTACCCGCCCACCTCCAGGGCGCATTCGGTGATCAACTTACGGGTGCCAGGCAAGCTGACGGAGAACAACCCCGGCTCCGATTCGGTCCAATCGAGCTCCAACTCGGATAGCTCGACGCGGATCTCATTGATCGCCCTATCTCTCATTGATCGTCTGTCGCGAGGACCGCTCACGTCTGCTGCACGAACCAGCGCACCCGATAACCATCCAGGGTCAGCGGCCCATTGGTCAACGGAGTCTCCTCGGTAAGCGAATCCCAGGCCCAGTTGCCGAGCGGAATCACCCAGCGCGGTAGCGTCTGCGACTCCGTCGTCATGTTGTAAACGCCGACCATCGTCTGAGTAGGGAAGGGGCGCAGCAGCACCAGCACCGCCGGATTCACTGGATCGAGGATCTCAGTCTCGACAGAGGCATCCAGGCTCGGCAACGAGGATCGGACGGCTATAACATGTCGCAGTCCATGCCAGATCCGGTACTCCACTGTGCCTTCGATGTAACGC
>JBKPBV010000226.1:0-6340 GCA_046727055.1 Actinomycetota bacterium
GGGTGGGCCCGACTATCCAGTGATCATGGGCGATTACGCCGGCGAGCAGGCACGTTGGGAGTCTCGACCCATCACGCCGGAAACACCGCTGCGGCGGCCCACGCCACTGTTCGCAAAGCTCGATGAGGCTCTCGGCAAGACCGGCCCCGAGTGGGCTCCCATCGAGCGCTGAATCCTTTTATTCATTCACTCCGCATCGATTGGTTGGACTCCGCACGGTCTGCAGATGATGCACCGTCGATGCAACTGATGCGGAGTGGGCTGTCAGCGGTGGCCGTTACCTTTCAGGCATGGAACGAAAGGACGCTTGCCGAGTTGATCGACTAGACCGCTGAGCACATCGAGGCTGACGAGTCAGTCAGCGCGAGTGCTATCTCTTCCGTTCGGCAGTCGCTAAGGCGGCAGAGAGTTCTTGGGCGTTCAGCCGCCCGCCGGTGCCCGGCGTACCGGGTTCGATGCGCCAGCTTTCAGCCAGCGGACCGATGTCAACCACATCGAAGCCGAACCCATCGATCAGCTCGGCCACACGAGCCTTGGCGACAGGATCGTCCCCGGCGATCGCGAGAGCTCGCCTGTTCCGCGTACTCGGCGGCGTGCCGTCGGTGGTGATCTGGCGAGCGTGGATGTGGTTGAACGCCTTCACAACGTGGGTGCCGGGTAGCCGAGCCTGTAGCAGCTCGGAGCTGGTCATGCGGGCGTCATCAAGGGCGGCAATGTTGCCATCTCGCCGCGCGTAGTAGTTGTTGGTATCGATCACTACCTTGCCCGCAAGAGGCCCGGCGGGCACGTCCCCGATCGCCCTCAACGGAATCGCCACGACCACCAGATCACCGGCCACGGCCGCCTCTTCAGTCGTCGCGGCACGAGCTTGTGGTCCGAGCTCGGAGACCAGATCCGTCAGCGTTTCCGGTCCTCGTGAGTTGCTGATCACCACGTCGTAGCCGCTGGCGATTGCTGCGCGCGCAACCTGGCTACCTATGTGCCCGGCGCCGATCAACCCTATGGTCTTGACTTCGTCAATTGTCATGACCGCGGCAACTCGTGCGGTTCCTCGGCTATTCCTTGCGGGACTAGTACGCGGCGCCGCCAGAAAGTGACAAGGCGCCCGTCGGATGCCACACCGTCTTGATCTCCAAGAAGGCGCGCAGCCGCGCGGTGCCTGGCGCCGCCCTGAAATCTGGGACGCCTTTGGGTACGTAGACACGCTTGACCGTCTGAGCAGCAGCCTGCTCCAGCGACCTTCGCAGCTCCGCATCGGCCCCGGTGAGGTCGAGTGCGTTGACGTCGGCATGAGCAGCGAGATGTGGAGCTAGTTCGGCGATCCTTCCGGTCAGGATGTTGATCACTCCTCCCGGCACGTCGGAGGTCGCGACGACCTCAGCGAAAGTCATCGCCACGCATGGATCCTGCTCGGCGGCGATCACCACACACGAATTCCCCCCGGCGATCACCGGCGCGATGACCGAAATCAAGCCCAGCAGTGGTGATCCGGCTGGCGCAAGAATCCCGACAACGCCGGTCGGTTCGGGAGCAGAGTAGGAGAAGTACGGGCTCGATACCGGGTTGGTGCTGCCGAGCACCGCGGCCAGCTTGTCGGTCCAGCCGGCGTAGTGCACCAGACGATCGATGGCCGCCTCAACCTCAGCTGTCGCGACTTTGGCCGAGACGCCGGTACTGCTCATGATCAGTTCGACGAACTCGGTGCGACGGCCCTCCAGCATTTCGGCGATCCGGTAGATCACCTGGCCCCGGTTGTACGCGGTGGCCTTCGACCAAGCCGCGTAGCCCTTGCGAGCTGCGACCACGGCATCGCGAAGGTCCTTACGCGAGGCCAGCGCCACGTTGGCCGTGAAGTTGCCCTTGGTGTCACGAGCCTGGTAGGTACGGCCGGATTCCGAACGCGGGAAGGCGCCGCCGACAAACAGCTTGTACGTCTTCGAGACGGCGAGATGGCTCACATCACTACCGCCTCGTCGTCGGTATTCAGATAAGCAGCCAGACCAGACGGGCCCCCTTCGCGGCCGAAGCCCGACTCCTTGTACCCGCCAAAGCTGGCTGCCGGATCGAAGCGATTGAAAGTGTTGTCCCAGATCACGCCCACGCGTAGCGCAGCAGCCATACCCATAGCCCGGGAACCCTTCTCGGTCCACACACCCGCAGATAGACCGTACGGGCTGTTGTTGGCCTTGGTGACAGCTTCGTCTGGCGTCCGGAACGTCATTGTGGTCAGGATCGGCCCGAAGATCTCCTCGCGCGCGATGCGCATCGACGGGGTCGCGTTGGTGAAGATCGAGGGGGAGAGGTAGAAGCCGTTCTTCGGTAGTGGGCAGGAGGAGGACCAAAGCTCAGCGCCCTCGGCGATACCAGCGTTCATCAGCGCGCTAATGCGGCCCAGTTGTGCTTCGGAGTTGATCGCGCCCACGTCAGTGTTCTTGTCCATGGGGTCGCCGACCCGTAGCGTCTCGACTCGTTGCTTGAGTCGCTCAACGAACTCCTCGGCGATCGACTCCTGCACCAGCAGGCGCGAGCCCGCGCAGCACACCTGCCCCTGGTTGAAAAAGATGCCGTTTATGATGCCTTCCACGGCCTGGTCCTGCGCCGCGTCCTCGAAGATGATGTTGGCGCCCTTGCCACCGAGCTCCAAGGTGATCTTGCGGCTGGTGCCGGCCAGCTCACGCTGAATGCGGCGGCCGACGGCCGTGGAGCCGGTGAAGGCGACCTTGTCGATGCCGGGGTGATTGACAAGTGTGGATCCTACGTCGCCGGCTCCGGTGATGATGTTCACAACGCCTGGCGGCAGATCTGCATCGGCAATGATCTCGGCCAGTACCAAGATCGAGAGTGGCGTGGTCTCCGCCGGTTTGATCACTACGGTGTTGCCGGCAGCGAGCGCGGGCGCGATCTTCCACGCTGCCATCAAGAGCGGGAAGTTCCAGGGGATGACCTGTCCGGCGACGCCGAGCGGTTGCGGCGTCGGTCCGAAGCCAAGGTGTTGCAGCTTGTCCGCCCAGCCTGCGTGGTAGAAGAAATGCTGCGCCGCGGCGGGTACGTCGAAATCCCTGGTTTCCTTGATGGGTTTGCCGTTGTCCAGAGTTTCCACTACGGCAAGCTCGCGGGATCGCTCAGCGATCGCCCGTGCGATCCGAAACAGGTACCTGCCACGCCCGGCGCCTGGCATTGATGACCAGACACCCTCGCACGCCCGGCGGGCCGCCTTGACCGCCCTATCGACGTCGGCCGCGTTGACCGTCGAGACAGTCGCGAGCCTCCCGCCAGTTCCGGGGTTGATGGTGTCGCGATCTTCGCCGCTACCTTCCTTGAAGGTCCCGTCGATGAACGGCAAGTAGCGGTCCGTGATATCGGCGATGGCACTCGACTCAGGCGCCGGAGAATATTCCCATTCCATGATCAACGTTCCCTCAGTCGACAGTCACATAGTCGGCGCCGGAGTAGTGGCCGTCCAGCTGCGCCCGGCGTTGCATGATCAAGTCATTGAGTACCGAGGAGGCTCCGAGCCGGAAGTAATACGGATCGAGCCACTCAGGTCCCGCGACCTCGTGGACTGCGACGAGATAGCGAATTGCCTCCTTGGCTGTACGGATGCCCCCCGCGGGCTTCACCCCTCGCTGTTCACCGGTCTGCGCCCTCCAGTCCTTGACTGCCTGCAGCATCACATGGGTGACGGGCAAGGTAGCGGCAGGCGAGACCTTGCCAGTAGAGGTCTTGATGAAGTCCGCACCCGCAAGCAGTGCGAGCCAGGAAGCGCGCCGTACGTTGTCGTAGGTTGCCAGCTCACCGGTCTCCAAGATCACCTTCAGCCGCGCATTACCGCAGGCCAGCTTGATAGAAACGATCTGCTCGAAGACTGTCCCGTAGCGACCGGCCAGGAAGGCACCTCGATCGATCACCATGTCGATCTCATCCGCACCGCCGTCAACGGCGATCTTGGTGTCGGCGAGCTTGACCTCGAGGCTCGAGCGGCCGGACGGGAAGGCGGACGCGACCGAAGCGACCTTGACATCGGAACCTTTCAGCTCTGCGACAGCAGTGGGCACCATATCGGGATAGACGCAGATAGCCGCCACAGGCGGGGTCTCGGGATAGTCCGGATCAGGCAGCATGGCTTTGCGCGCCAGGTTGCGCACTTTGCCGGACGTATCGGCACCTTCTAATGTGGTGAGATCCACCATGGAGATCGCCAGGTCGATTGCCGTGAGTTTGGACGCTCCCTTGATGGAGCGAGTCGCTAGGCTGGCGGCCCGCTGCTCGATCCCAACCGGATCGACGCCGGGAAGCCCAAGCACGAAGCGTCGCAGCGAGGATTCGTCCGCGTTCGCGTCGCTGAGATGGGGCGGCAGTTGCGCATCCGGGGAAGAGACAACCGACGGCTCGTGTCTCATATCGCGATCCTATGCGGGCTGAGCTTGTCGAAGCCCTCGACGGCAGCCCTTCGACAGGCTCAGGGTGCGTTCGCATAGGGACCTGAAGCGCCGTCGTAGGAGAATATTCCCGTGCAAGCAGGTCGTTCACTGATGCGCCGGGATCTGGAGCAGGCCAGGGTCACGCCACTGGAGCTGTTCTTTGACCTGGTGTTCGTCTTTGCCCTGACCCAGGTGACTGCGTTCATGGCTGACGAGCTCAGTTGGCACGGGATACTTCGCGGCGTGCTGGTGCTCATGCTGTTGTGGTGGGCATGGACTGGGTACGCCTGGCTGGCCAACGTGGCCAGCGCCGAGGAGCGACCCATCAAGCTGGCCATCCTTGCGGGAATGGCGGCCATGTTCGTGCTCGCACTCAGCATCCCTGAGGCATTCGACGACTTGCCGGGCGGATTGCCGGGACCGGTGGTGCTGGCAATCTGCTATCTGCTTTTCCGGGTCATGCACTTTGTCATGTTCCTGATCATCGCTCGGGAGGATGCCGGGCTACGTTCGCAGGTGCTCCGCTTCGCCCCGAGCGTTTTCGTAAGTAGCGCGGTGTTGCTGGTTGCGTCGCAGTTCGATGGATGGCTTCAAACCAGCCTCTGGGCACTGGCACTGGTGGCTGATTACGTCGGGACTGCCATGGCTGGCTTCTCTGGATGGCGCCTGCCGGCTCCAGGGCATTTCTCCGAACGGCACGGATTGATCATCATCGTTGCGCTCGGCGAGTCGATCGTGGCTATTGGTGTCGGGGTGGCCCAGGAGCCGATCTCCTGGGTCGTCATCGCCGCCTCCGTATTGGGCCTGGTCTTGTCATCGGCGCTGTGGTGGGCCTACTTCGACGTGAGTGCACTGCTGGGCGAGCATGCCTTGGTCACCGAGCCTGCGGAGACGCGCGCGCGACTCGCCCGCAACGCCTACTCCTTCGCACATATGCCGCTACTGCTTGGCATCGTCTTGGTGGCCTTCGGATTGAAAGAGGTGCTGGTGTACGTCAGCGACAGCAGTCACCACACCCTTACTGATCCGTTGCCAAGCGTGGCGCTGGCGGCGCTGGTCGGCGGCGTAGTGGTCTATCTGCTGGGTCACGTGGTCTTCAAATGGCTGACGGTGCACACCGTCTCGTTTGTACGTCTGGCGGCGGCGGGCGTGCTCTTGCTGACGATTCCTGTGATCGCTGAGCGGCCGGCTCTAGTCCAGCTGGTTGTCGTGACGTTCCTGGTGGTATGCGCTGTGCTGGTGGAGTCAGTGCTCTTCGCGGAGTCGCGGCGCAAGATCCGGGCCGAGTTGTCCCACCACTGACCCACGGTATCCAATTGCACTCTGACAGGCGATCCGCCAAATTCGCCTCCTTCGTCGCTCGCGAACAGCGAGGAGACCGTCCACGCAGGACAGCCGCGAGCTCCTGCAGTCGGCGAAGCGGGCCGCCTGTCATAGTGCGTTGGTCAGGTGAACGCGTTCTCCCCGGTCAGTGCCTGACCAATCACAAGCTGGTGAACTTCTGAAGTCCCCTCGTAGGTCAGCACTGACTCCAAGTTGTTGGCGTGGCGTAGCACCGGATACTCCAAAGTGATGCCGCTGGCGCCGAGGATGGTCCGGCATTCCCGGGCGATCGCTAGCGCTTCTCGCACATTGTTGAGCTTGCCCAGGCTGACCTGCTGCGGCCCCAGTCGATGATCATCTTTGAGCCTTCCCAGGTGGAGTGCCAAGAGGAAGCCCTTCTGCAGCTCAAGGGTCATATCCGCCAGCTTCGCCTGGGTGAGCTGTAGGGAGGCCAGCGGTCGGTCGAACACCTCCCGGGAGACGGCGTAGTCGATCGTGGTTTCCAGGCAATCCCGCGCTGCGCCGAGGACGCCGAAGATGATGCCGAATCGCGCCTCGTTCAGGCAGGACAACGGCCCACGCAGACCGGTGGCTTC
>JBKPBV010000227.1:0-11614 GCA_046727055.1 Actinomycetota bacterium
CGTCTCGCTTCGGTTGGGTCAGCACAACTCCACCCACAACCGAGGAGTTGACCGGCACTTTGACCACAACATAAGAAGGCGCGGGCGAGTTCAGCCGCCTTGTCGCGGTGCTGTTCGGTCCGAGCAGCGCGGTGCCGGTCCGCAGCGTGACGCCGTCGTAGCTGAATACCTCAAATGAGATCTGCGCGTCGGCGTCCCCGCCGTTGCTAATGATCAACTCGCTCTCGGCGATGTTGCTGGTTGCCAGCGCGCTAACACCAGTGCCGATCAAGGGGACGGCCGCGGACTGGATGGCCAGGTCGGTTCCAGCCCCATCGCGCCGGCTGGTGGAGATCACCGCGCCCGTCACCGGTGCATCGCTCTTCAGCTTGATGCTGCCTGCCTCGCCGGCCAAGCCCTCCTTGAGGCTCACTGTTGCCGTACTCTCGGGCGGGACGTCCAGAGAGGCGGCCCCACTCGGCGCGTAAGGCCCCTGGAAACCCAATACCTCCACGGCCACGGTTGCCCGGGAACTATTCGGATTGGTAACCACTAGGTCGCGGCGGCCATCATCCTCGGGCACGCCGGGGATGACCACAACCGGGCTCGGCGATGCTGATGGGATCTGCCAGTCGATTCCGGCCGGCTTGTGTTGATCAGTTCGGGTTCTCTTGGCCACCGCGGTGACCCGGCCCTGACTGGCTTGCACGGCTACGCTCACCGGACCCTCGTCCTGGACGAGGCTGCTGAGGGAAACTGTGCGGGATTCGTGCGCCTTGATGAGAACTCCCGGGCTTCCAGGCACTGCAACGCGGCCGCTTCGACCGTAGAAACGAAGATCAACCTGAGCCTGAGAATCATCCGGATTGTTCAAGATCAGGTCCGTGCGATCATCAGTGGCTGCGCCAAGGCCGGAGAACCAGTGTGACGTAGCCGGAGCCAGACAAGGCGCCGCCTTCAGGCCCGCTTCCGGACCCTCCATGACGTCACCGACGATCACCGCACTGCTGGCTACCGCCATGACCCCCTCACCCGCGATCATGATCGGTGAAGTCACGCGAGAGACCTGTGCTCCCTTCCCTTGTTCGGTGACCTTTAAGTCGGCCGGCTTCGAGGCAAGCGTCGCTCCAGTCAGCAAACCAGATCGATCGGGCTCCTCTCGGATCGCAACGGCCGAGATCTCCGTCTTCCCTGCTGGCTCACCACTCGGCGGAGCCGAGGTCGTGCAAATCGTCGTGGTACGGCCAACTTGCGGGGTGCGGCTGGCGTACGAGGTGAGCGCCTCCTCGCCGAGCAGTATGCCGACCCCGAGCAGCGACAGCACGCCCAGCAGTGCTGCGACGAGCGCTGCCGCCCGGCGGTCACGAAGCGTCAGTACACGCCGTCGAACGTCAGACATCAGGCGAGCTCCGAAAGTGTGGCGGCGCGCCGTGCTGTCTTGGCCGGATCACGCACCTCCGGCCGCCGGATTGCTGGAGCGGCAAGCACCGCGGCCACCAAGAGCCCCAGGCCCTGAGCCGGCAGCACCCATGGCATGGCCGACGGCAGTACATAGGTCACGGTCCCGGCATCGGCAGGCACTGCGAACACCTGCTGCCATCCAGCCGCAGCTCCTGCCAGAGTTTCGCCGTCGAGCTCAGCCTGCCACCGCACATCGGCAGATTCACCGATCTGGAACTGCCGCTGCTCGGCTCCTGGGGGCACCGACGCCGGCGAACGACCGAGCGGCAATCGCGCCGTCCCATCGACGAGTACGGTACGCGCCACCGCAGGTTCGAGCTTCCAGACAATTCCGCGCTCATTGCCGCTGGCCGTGCCGAGCCCTGGTGTGTTATCGATCCGGGCCTGGGCGTCCTGGCTGGCCCCGGTGACCCAGACATAGCCGATTCCCAGGTTGGCCAGCTGTGGGTAGATATCAGAATCCGCGGTCCCGGCCACGAGGCGTACCACAAGATCATCAACCTGTTGCCGCGCCAAGACCGATCCACCGAAAGTGAAGCCCCGATCGGCGTCACCCAATCTGATGTGATCATCGGCTAGCACCGCGTAGCGTGCCGAGCCGCCAGAAAGGTCAACGGCAAGCAGCCGCGGGCGGGCGTCGGACTTCATGGCGTTCATGACGTACGGCGGAATCGCGTCAAGCCGGACCCGCTCAACGGGGCCATGCGCACCGGCCAGCACCCACCAGACTGCGCCGCCCACGCTCACCAGGCATACCGCAATGCCTGCCAGAACACTGCCGGGTTGTAGCCAGCTGAAGCTGCGCTCCTTCATGTCGGCGGAGAACCCGTCAAGGCCCAGGCCAGCGGCGATGATGAGCGCGCCGAACCCCAGTAGCAGATAGCTGCCAACCCAGGGCCGCACTTCGGTTCCAGCCGGGGGCACCGAGACCACCATTCTGGACAAGAGGACAGCCATGCCCAGCGCTACCAGCGCAGCCGCCCACGCCGCAAGTACTGCGCGCCTAGCGGGTCGCCGGGCCAGTCCGAGGATGGCGACAATCCAGATCACGCCGAAAATGACCGCCCCAATCCACAGCGGCGGGAGCCCGGAGCCGAGTACGCGGCCCAGCAGCAGTTGCCATACCTGCGGAGCCGCCTCCGCCCCATCCAGCACCGAGTCCGGCCCGACGAACAGCCGTCCCGGCGCGGAGATCAAACTCGGCCACCACGGCAGGAAAACGATCAGCGGTACCCCAAGAGCGATGCCTACTCGCCCGATCTTGCGCGGGGTGCGCCGTAGCACGACGGCCCCACCTATCCCGACCAGCACCGCAAAGATGATCATGGATGGCTCGAAAGCTACGAGTGCGACCAGCACCACTCCGGCACCCCATCCGCCGCGCCAGGCTTCCGGGGTTCGTGTCCTGCGTAGCACAAGGGCCCGCGCCGCCATGACCAGCAGCGGCAGAGCGATAGCCACGACGCTGAGGGCTAGCCGGCCTTGATTCGTGCCGCCGAGCAGCACCGGCAGCAGCGCGTAGGTGCCGCAGACCCACAGCCGCACCCGGCGGTCGTTGATGACCCGGCGGACCAGCGGGTACGCCGCAAGCAGCGACAGCGGCACGACACCGCACAACAACAGCGTGGTGAACCACTCGGGCTGGCCCAAGGTGGCCGTCGAGCCCAGAGCGATGAGTGCCTCCCAAGGTGGAGTCACCTGTACCGGCGCACCTGGGATCGCGGCGATCACCGTACGCCATAAAGCAACGAGACTCTCGTGCGCGGGAAGCAAGGCTGGGGCAACTAGAGACCCGCTGCCAAAAAGACTGCGCGCAGCGATCAGGCTGGCAACAATCGCCATGGCCATCGTCAGAGCGATCGGGTTGAGCCAGATGTTTTTGGGCCGTTCCTCAGTCGCTGTGCTGAAGTCGTCGCCGGTCAGTTCGTCAAGTGTGGCGACATCGGACTCGCCCGCCAGGGATCGGTACCGCTCCGATGCGGCACCCGTGAGAGCACCGATCCCGGCCCGGAGGCCACTCCACCACGGCGGGCGTAGCGACTCGACGACTTCGCGAGTCCCAGGTACGGGGTCGATCGCGGCCGTCCTTTTGCGCATGTAAGCGAGCCGACGCGGATGCGCGACGAAAGCACCAAGGGCCAGCATTTCGTCAAGCGCCCGGCCCGGCACCTTTCCGATCAGGTAACCAACGGCGCGCGCAAGGCAGCTCAAGACCAGGCGGAGCCATGCCAGCGGGAGCATCCTGCGCTCGGCATGGCCGGCGACAACCAGCATGCCGAGCAGCCGGTCAACCTTTCCTGGCCTGCGACCGGTGATTCCCCGAGGACGCAGACCGGCGCGACCCACCTGGCGATGAGTCACCTGGGCACTCGGCGTGGTGACCACGCTGTAGCCATTCAGGTGAGCTCGCCAGCCGAACTCGACGCCGTCCCGGAAGACGGGCAAGGCCGGGTCGAGGCCACCAAGATGGTCCCAGACGCCTGCCCGTACGAGCATCCCGCAGGTCGAAACACCAAGCCGTTCCTGCGCCTGATCCCGCTGCCCCTGATCGATCTCGTCAGTATCGAGATCGAGCTCGCGGCGGCCCGTACCGGAAATGCTGACGCCGACCTCACTGATCGGTTGGCCGCCGTGACGACGTCTGGGCAACAGCAGCTTCGGGCCCGTGAGATCAATGCTCTGGTCGCTCGTGACATGGGCGAGCAGTTGATATAGCGCATCGGGAGCGGGTATCGCATCGTCGTGCAGCAGCCATAACCAATGCGTATCGTGCACCGACACAGCGCGAAGTCCGATGGTGTCGGCGTGATTTTGGAGAGTGGCGGCATCCCGCTTCAAAGCCGCATTTACTGCGGCGCCGAATCCGAACTCCCGGTCCCCCTGATAGACCGCATCGAGTAGGCCCTCCTCGTGCGCGCGGTCCAACATCGTTGGGGTTGCGTCGGTGCTCGCGTTGTCGATCGCAATCAACCGGGCGGGCCGAGTGTCCAGCTTGGCCAATGCGTCAAGCGTCGCCGGTAGCCAACGTGCCGCGTCCAGGGTGACAATGACGGCCGTGACGTGTGCTGCCGAAACGTCGACCCGCACGGTCGCTTCCGCGACGTAATCTGCCCACGCCCACGGGTTCTCGTCGAAAGCCATGTCCTCGACGTTGACCGGCGTCAGCCCACGCCAGGCGCCAGAGCCTCCTGATCGGTCCCCGTAAGCACCGGTCAGGGAGAAATGGCTATCCATGGATCCTGTGCAACCCCCGACTACCAATCGGGCCCCAGAAACGCGTAAGGGGCTGCCCGGTTGGGCGGCCCCTTACTTTACGCGATCGGCCGAGTGCTCGACAGTGTGTTCGCTACACGGCCCGCTTCTTAAGCTTGCGGCGCTCCCGTTCGCTCAACCCGCCCCAGATGCCGAAGCGTTCATCGTTGGCCAGGGCGTACTCCAGGCACTCGCCGCGCACTTCGCATGAGAGGCACACTTTCTTGGCTTCGCGGGTGGAACCCCCTTTCTCAGGAAAAAACGCTTCCGGGTCGGTTTGCGCGCATAACGCCCGCTCCTGCCAGCTCAATGCACCGCCCTGGCTGGTGCCCCTCCGCTCGTACATGGGTGGTTCTGCCTCCTCGACCCGCATCATGAAACCCTGGTACCGGTACGACTTCGCGGGGTCGTACTGGTTTGGCTTGCGCCGTATGCACCTGCCATCCGCTGCTACTAGGTCCCCCTGGCAGTGCAGCAACTCACCTGAGTACGGCTCCAGCCGGAGCAGCAAACACTGCAAATGACATTGGTGAAATTACATGCCTGTCAATACCCAAAAGTCAAGCCGGTTTCTGATATTGGAGCAATCTTCTGAGCTGCTCGCGCAATCGCGCTCTGGATCCGCCGCCGTCGTCGTCGCTCGCAGAGGAAACAACACCTCCGCTCCCCTCCTCCTCCGTGCGGCGGCGCGCGATTCCCGACGCTCGCAGCTGACTTCTGAGCTGCTCGCGCAATGTTGATTGCTCGCTCAGCTCGCGAGGATCGCACTTTGGAGCCGCTGCCTTCCTCTCTCACTCGCAGACGAAAAACGTGTCTGCTCGTTCGTTCGTCCAGGACAGCGGCATGCGATCCTGAGGCGCTCTGGATCCGCCGCCGTCGTCGTCGCTCGCAGAGGAAACAACACCTCCGCTCCCCTCCTCCTCCGTGCGGCGGCGCGCGATTCCCGACGCTCGCAGCTAACTTCTGAGCTGCTCGCGCAATGTTGATTGCTCGCTCAGCTCGCGAGGCACGTGGATCCGCGATCCCTACGCTCGCAGCTGATTTTCTGAGCTCTGGGCAGCGCGGAGCGGCTAGGGCTGCGGACGACCCCACCAGTCGAGCGCTGGCGGCTGCGAATTCCGTTGTCCTTGGTCAGCCCACGGATCCTTGGATCGGATGTTCGGATCGCTCGGAACCCGCCCTTGCGGCATAGGTCCGTTCGGAAGGGACCCGTTGGGTTGGGGTCCACTGGTTTGCGTGGGAATAGGTTGCCAGCCCACCGAATATGTATCTGTCACCCAGCCTGTTGCCGGCACCCCAGCCGCTGCATCGCCCGCCGTACGCCAGGCTGCGCCCGCGGCGGCGTCCGGGTGCCACGTTGGTTGCAGCTGTTGGTCCGGAACCGGTGGTGCTGGCAATGACTCCGATGGGGGCGGTACCAGGCCGATTCCGGGCGGCAGCCGGCGCGGGACGGCCTGTAACTGCAGGAGCTTGATCAACAAACCAATAGCGAGGACAGAGATCGTCTGCGGTATCAGAGCAGCGAATACCGCGAGCATCGGCGCAGTCGCACCGAACCCCAGCAACACAAGCCCGAGGCCAAGCACGACGGTGATCACACCGACGACCAGGCTGATGATTGTGAGCTGGCGTGCATGCGGGGTTCGTTCACGCAGCACACAGAAGCTAACCAACACCGCTAGGGCGACCAGAGGCACGGGGTTTGCGACTCGAGCGCTCCACACCCATCCCGCATTTACCAGTGAGCTCCCGAAAGTTGTCAGCCCCACAACGGCGAGCACCAGATTGAGTACCAAGGCTGCTAAGGCAACCCACGCCGCTGGCTCGCGCAGCCGCATCAAGCTCTCCACGCTTTCAGCGTATCCATACTGCCGCTGCCAACGGGCTCGCGCGCGAGAACTCCTCGGAGCGCCTGGGTGGGCCCTTTTCTGCAAGTGGTCACAAGTGACACGTACGTCCCGGATTCTGGCGTCGTTCCTGACCGCTTTCGGGCTGCGAAAGACTGGTGCGGTGCGGATCGTGATCTTGGCCGGGGGCGTCGGTGGCTCGAAGTTTGCCCTCGGAGTACGCCACGCCTATCCGACGGCAGAACTCACAGTGATCGCCAACACTGCTGACGACATCACCCTGCATGGTTTGCGCATCTGCCCCGACCTGGACACGATCATGTACACCCTCGGTGGGGGCGGGGATCCGGTACGTGGTTGGGGACGCCAAGACGAGAGCTGGCGGGTGATGGAGGAGTTCGCCTCTTACGGCGTCGAGCCGACCTGGTTCTCCCTCGGCGATCGCGATATCGGCACCCATCTGGTACGGACCCAGATGCTGAACGCTGGATATCCTCTCTCCGAAGTCACTACTGCGCTGTGCATCCGCTGGCTGGGCCATGATGAGCGGCTCAGATTACTCCCAATGACCGACGATCGCGTTGAGACGCATGTGACGATCGCGGATCCTGAAGCGTTGGGTCAACTTCGGGCGGTGCACTTCCAGGAGTATTGGGTGCGGCTGCGCGCACAGCCGGACGCGCAGGCCATCACCCTTGTCGGCCTGGAGACAGCACGGCCAGCGCCTGGTGTGGTGCAAGCCGTCGAAAAGGCGGACTTGATCTTGTTGGCCCCCAGCAATCCCGTGGTCTCCATCGGTCCGATCCTTGCCGTGCCAGGCCTGCGGGATGCCGTACGACACGCGCCTGCTCCGGTCGTCGGATTCGCCGGGATTCTGGGGGGCGCACCTGTGTTGGGCATGGCTCACCGACTGCTGCCCGCCATTGGCGTCGATGTCGACGCGGCCGCGGTCGGTCTCCACTACGGTGCTCGGTCGCGCCGCGGCGTGTTGGACGCTTGGGCGATGGACACCGCCGACACATCCTCAGCCGAGCGCGTCCAGCAGGCCGGGCTGGGGGTCGTCGTCACTGATCTGATCATGCGTGACCCGGCGAGCACGGCTGCTTTTGTCAGGTACGCCGTCAAGTCAGTCACGTCATGATTGTCGCCGCTGGAGCTGAGCATGCAAGGGCAGCGCCGGCTCTCGAGCCGTCCATGATCACTATCTTCGCCCCGGGAGGTATAGGTGAGGTCGTCAGTGGCACCGACCTGGCAACGGCCATCCTCGCTGCCACTGAAGCAGACCCCATTGGACCGCTGCGCGACGGCGATATCGTCGTCGTCACATCCAAGATCATCAGCAAGGCCGAGGGCAGGATCGCGCCTGCGTCACGGCGTGCCGAGCTGATCACTTCCGAGACCCAGCGCACGGTCGCCCGGCGCGGCGAGACCCGCATTGTTCGCACCCATGGCGGCCTGACTATAGCCGCGGCCGGCGTTGACCGATCGAACCTTTCGGCGGAGTCGATCTTGCTGCTGCCGCGCGATCCGGATGCCAGTGCGAGGGCGCTCCACAAGCGGCTGCTAGCTGGGTCAGGACTCCGCCTGGGCGTGATCATCTCCGACACCGCGGGGCGGGCCTGGCGGATAGGCCAAACCGATCATGCCATCGGTGTCTTCGGCGTGCGGGTCATCGAGGACTATGCAGGTGCGCGCGACGGGTACGGAAATGAGCTTCAGGTCACCGCGATGGCCGTCGCCGACGAGCTGGCGGCGGCCGCGGAGCTGGTGAAAGGCAAGCTACGCGGCCGTCCCGTCGCCGTAATACGCGGCCTTGGCCAGCTGGTCACGGGAGCTGATGCCTCTGCAGGCGAGCTGCTCCGGGATCCCAGCAAGGACTTGTTCGGGTTTGGTAGTCAGGAAGCCGTCCTGGCAGCCGTGTTGGTCGCCACAGGGCAGCGGCATCGCTATGAGGAATTGGTAGCTCTCGAGCGCGCGGAGCGAACATCCCAACTCCTGGCCGGGACCACAGTGGGCCAAGAAGCCGCGGATCTGCTGCGTGTCATCATGTCTGTCGATTTACTGACAGATGACCCTCGGCCGACCGAGATAGACTCGGCCACTCCCTGAGACGGATCGGTAGGAGCAACCCAGGTGGCGAAAGCCAAGAGCGACGAAAAGACCGCGCCCAAGAGCGCAGCCTCCACGAAGACCGCAGCCCCGCCACAGAGTCGCCGCGACAAGCTGGCCTCTTTCGAGGCCGCGCGGAAAAAGCAGCAGCGCAACCGGACCATCCGGTTACTTGTGATCTGCTTAGTGCTGGCGATGGCGCTGTTGGCCTATCCGGTCTACCTGTTTGTCGACGACTATCGCGCGCGCAACGCAGCCATCGAGGACCTCGGCAGCAGCCTTGCCGACGCAGGCTGTGATCCGATTGCCGAACACGAGGCAACCGGCAACCAAGATCACGTTCCGGAGGGCACCAAGGTCGACTACGGGCAGATTCCGCCGGACTCGGGAGCCCACAACCCGACTCCGGCGCCCTTCACCAAGCACTTCTACGCCACAGCGGATCGCCCCGCGGTGGAGACCTTGGTGCACAACCTGGAGCACGGATACACCGTTGTCTGGTATCGGAGCGATGCCCCGAGCGAGCAGATCCAGAACCTGCAGCGGATCTCCAAGACCTTCGGAAGCGAGGACTACAACCCGGCCGACAGGTTCATTGCGGCACCGTGGTCCGACGCCGATGGGGCCGGCTTCCCTGCCGGCAAGAACATCGTGATCACCCGTTGGGCAGCCGACCCGAACAACCCCGGCGACGCTACGTTGCAGAGAGGTGCCCGGCAGGCCTGCAGCAACGTGAGCGGTGCCGCGATCAAAGAATTCATGACCAAGTACCCGGCTGCTAACTCTCCGGAGCCGAACGGCGCGTAGGGCGACTTACGCGTAGCTGCCGCCGAGCTGGGCAGTAACCTCGGCGACGAGTTCTTTGATCCGCTCGGCCTCCGAGACCGGGCACACGAGGGTGATCTGGGGCGTCTGCACGATCACGGTGTCGCTCAGCCCGACAGCGGCAACCAGCCTTCCGTCTTCGGCATTGTTGATCACCAAGTTGTCCCGCGCGTCAACCAGCACGGCAACGCCGTGAGTAGCATTACCTTGCTCGTCGCGCGGCAGCTGCTCACTCAGAGCCGCGAAGCCGCCGACATCATGCCAGGTGATAGGTAGCCGCACCGCGACGACGCGGGCGCTCGCGGCCCCCCGCGATACCGGCTCCATGACGGCGTAGTCGACGCTGATCTTGAGCAAATTCGGATAGATCTCCGAGAGTCGATAGGGCGCAGCGGCCAGTTCCAGGACCGCCTCATGGGTCTTGGGCTGCAGCAGTTCTAACTGATCAAGGAAGGTTGTTGCTCGCCAGACGAACATGCCCGAGTTCCACCAGTATTCGCCCGAAGCCAGATACTCCTCGGCGGTGCGACGGTCCGGCTTTTCCTTGAACTCCACGACCGAATAGACGTCAGGATGACCTGGGATCGTTTCGCCCCGACGCAAGTACCCATAACCGGTCTGCGGAGAAGTTGGTACCACTCCGAATGTCACCAGGAAGTCCGGGAAGCTCTCGGCCACTTCGAAGCCTTCGAGCACAGCCCGCTGGAAGGCAGAAACCGGATGCATGATGTGGTCAGAGGTGACGACCGCGACGACGGCATCAGGGTCGCGCGCCGCGAGGACCGCCGCAGGCCAGGCCACAGCGTTTAGTGAGTCACGGCCTTCTGGTTCGCCGAGAATGTTCGCAGGCTTCAGCTCAGGTAACTCGGCGGCAACGATGTGGGAGTAGTCGGCGCCAGTGCACACCAGCACCTGATCGGGCGAAACGATGCCGTCCAGCCGCTCGTACGCGATCCGGAGGAGGCTCCTGCCACCGACCACCCGCAATAGCTGCTTGGGCATGTCTTGCCGGGACAGTGGCCAAAGACGCTTTCCTGATCCACCGGCCATGATCAGCACGTAACGCATTGGTAGTCAGGGGCGCCGGTGCTGCTGCACAGCCCGGTTTCCCCATCCCCCTTTCAATCCGTGCATGCGGTTTTCCCGCACACGGCTTACCGATGATCTTCTTGACATGGTTACGCAGCCTTCGAGTAGCGCACGGTGCCGCGCAGCCGGTAGAGACCGTGGTCGTTGAACCAATCCTCGGTCCACTGGTCGGCGACTCCGGCGTGCAGGTTACGACCCCGCTTCTTGACCAGCAAAGAGCGGAGCCGTCGCACGATGTAGTCGTCGATCTGGCGGAACTTGTCGGCGGCGTTTCCGGTTCGGAAGTAGTTTCCCCAACCACGCACGATCGGGTTGAGCTCGGCGATGATCCATTCGATCGGGAGCCCTGCGCGGTTGCGACCGGTGCGGTCCCGGACCTTCTCCCGGAGCCGCTTCATCGCCCGCTGGCTCGGCCACCGGTGCAGGTAGTAGCGCCTGATGCGCTGCTGCTCCCACAGCCGACCCGACATGCGGGCGTGGAAGTGACACCCAAGAAAGTCGAAACCCTCCCGGCCTTCCCGAAGGTCAACGACCCTCGTCTTGTCCGGATGCAACTCCAGCCCCATCCACGCCAAGATCTCCCTGGCGCCCTCCAGGGCCGCGTTCGCCTGCCCAGACGTCCGGCACATGATCACGAGGTGAGTGGCCGGGGGGAATCGCACCCCCCGGCTCTCGCAGAACCGGACATGAACCTCTCGACTCATCCGGCTCCCATCGCCCAACCGTCAGGACGTGCGCCGAACCGCCAGTGCGCGAAGAGCCGGGCAGATCGCCGGGCGATCTCGGCCAGCCATGCCATCGCACGACGTTGTCGGTTGCGTAGCCGTTGTTTGTACTTCCGGCAGACCCACCGCACCAGGTGGTTGTTGAGCCGCCGGAGGAAGTAGAGCAACCGGGACTTGTAGAAGCGCCCGTAGTAGTTGATCCACCCCTGCACCACGCTGTTGAACATGCATGCAAGGTCGTTGAGGGACTTGTCACTGCGTTTGGCCATGTGCCAGGAACGGATCTCCCGGCCCATCTCCTTCATCGCCTCGGTGCTGACCGCGGGC
>JBKPBV010000228.1:0-13476 GCA_046727055.1 Actinomycetota bacterium
GCTACGGTCGCCACAACGCAGCCCAGGTAGCCAACGTGATCAGCTATCGGCCGCGGTCTGCGGTGCGCGACATGGCGAAGGCGCTCGGCTACTCCACCGGTCAACAAGACGCCTGGTCGAAACAGATCGACTCCTGGGGAATGCTTCCGATCAGTGAGTCGGGCGAAGATCAACAGAGTGCGGCGACCGCCGGACATCGCGCGCTGGACCACCAGATTCCAGATCAGGTCGTGGACCTGGCCGAGGAGCTATTGAAGGCACCGCGCCACCTCGGCATTCATTCCGGCGGCATGGTGCTGACCGAGCGCCCTGTCGGGGAAGTCTGCCCAATCGAGCGCGGCCGTATGGACAACCGGACCGTGCTGCAGTGGGACAAGGACAGCTGCGCGTGGATGGGACTAGTGAAGTTCGACTTCCTCGGTCTGGGCATCCTGGCGGCCATCCAATACACCTTCGACTTGGTGGCGACCAAGGTGGGGGAGCGCTGGACCCTCGACACCATGCCCAAAGAGGAGCTCGGCGTCTATGACATGTTGTGCCGTGCCGACTCAATCGGGGTCTTCCAGGTTGAGAGTCGGGCACAAGTTGGAACCCTGCCGCGGTTACTACCCCGCCGGTTCTACGACCTGGTGATCGAGGTAGCACTGATCCGCCCGGGACCAATCCAGGGCGGCGCTGTGCACCCCTACATTCGTCGGGCGACTGGGCGAGAAGAGGTGACCTACCTGCATCCGGCGCTTGAGCCCGTGCTGGAGCGGACCAAGGGTGTGCCGCTGTTCCAGGAGCAACTGATGCAGATCGCGATGGCGGTGGGCGGCTGCACTGGCGATGACGCCGATCTGCTGCGTCGGGCCATGGGATCTAAGCGGGGCGTGGAGAAGATCGAACGGCTCAAGGACAAGCTCTACGCGGGAATGGCAACCAATGGGATTACCGGTGCCCTCGCTGACGACATCTACAGCCGGATCCAGGCATTCGCCAACTTCGGGTTCGCCGAGAGCCACGCGATCAGCTTCGCCTTGCTGGTCTACGCCTCTTCGTGGCTCAAGCTGCACTATCCGGGAGCGTTTCTCGCCGGATTGCTGAGAGCTCAGCCGATGGGCTTCTACTCTCCGCAGTCACTGGTCGCTGATGCGCGCCGGCACGGCGTGGCGGTGCTGCGTCCCGACATCATTCGCTCCGAGGTTGATGCCGATCTTGAGATCATCGACCCCGGGCGTGACGGCCCAACTGGCCTTGGGGGCTGCCTCCAGCGCGCCCAACCCGAGGTTGGGCCCTTTGTACGGTCGGCTCCGGACCGAACAACCGAACATCGCCGGGACGGCAACTTCGCGGTCAGATTGGGACTCACCGAGGTGCAAGGCATCGGGCGTGAGCTGGCAGAGCGGATTGTCCTTGAGCGTCAGAAAGAGAGATTCAGCGACATCAACGACGTGGTACGCCGGGGCGGGCTCACGGTGCCACAGGCAGAAGCCCTCGCCACGGCTGGGGCTTTCGACTGCTTCGGACTTTCTCGTCGCCAGGCGCTCTGGAACGCCGGGTACGCCGACAACGACCAAACCCTGCCTGGCTCGGCTGTCGACGCCACCCCGCCCGTCCTGCCGGGGATGAGCGAGGTGGAGCTGACTTTGGCCGATTTATGGGCAACGCGGATTTCCCCGGATGATCATCCGGTGCAGCATCTACGTCCGGTGCTCGATGATCACGACGTGGTGCCGATCGGTCAGCTCGGTGCGGCGTACGCGGAACGCCGGGTGCAGGTGGCCGGGATGGTGACCCACCGGCAGCGGCCATCCACGGCGGGCGGGGTCACCTTCCTCAATCTTGAGGACGAGACCGGCATGCTCAACGTCGTCTGTTCATCCGAACTCTGGAGGCGTTTCGGCAGAATCGGCCGCAACGCCTCAGGCATGATCATTCGCGGCAGGGTGGAGCACAACGACGGAGTGACCAACCTGATCGCGGAACGACTGCAGCCATTGAGCTCGGTCTATCCCGAGGCCAGAGGCATTCTGCCGTCCCGGCACCGGTCCCGTGACTTCCGTTAGGTCAAGAGCTGTATGGGTTCTGCGGGGGATAGGAGTTGTAAAGAGACGGAGTTGCCGGGATCGGGTCGTACTTCGCACCTGCCGGTGAGCTCGGCATTAGAGCGAAGATCATGATGATCAAGCCTCCGAGATAAGGCACAAGCATGAGTAGTGCCAACAGCCCGCTGTATCCGGCGTCATGCAGCCGGCGGACGGTCAAGGCGAGTGTGGGCACGATGATCCCAAGGGCGAAGGCAGCAAAGAGAATGATCAGCGGTATTGCTGCTGCTCCAGGAGTTTGACCTCCGTCTGGCGAGGTCGCTGTGCCGACCACAAAGGTCACCAGGCCGAGCCCGAGGTACACGATGAAGGTGAATAGAAACCACCACCAATACTCACTGCGGCTGGCGCGGCCCTTGAACGTCGCGTACTTCTTGAATCCCCGCTTGCTTGCGTCGACGAAGCCGATGCCGTAGTGCGGCATGTCGAGCGGCGGCGACGTTTGAGCTGTGCCGGAGGGGTAGGGCTGATAGCTCACGACGGGCTGTTCCTTCCAATCCAGGGTGTTTGACCGAGCTTTGAGCTGAGGTCGCGGACAACGCTTGGCTAACAAGTTAGCCGTCGCCGAGGTCAGCGAGGCGAGATGATGAACATATGCCAGACCGCCCTGAGGCACTTCGCCTGACATTCGAGGACGACTTCGACGCCACTGAACTAGATCGCGAGGTATGGCTGCCGCATTACCTACCGGCCTGGAGCTCGCGCGCCGAGACGGTGGCGACGTACGCCATCCGCGACTCGTGCCTCCACCTGAGTATCCCGCCGAGCCAGGGACTTTGGTGTGGCGACGACCATAGGCCTTCCATTAGGGCGTCGGGAATTCAGTCCGGCAATTTCTCCGGACCAGTTGGAAGCACCATCGGCCAGCAGCCGTACCGTGACGGCCTGACGGTTCGTGAGGAGCAAGAGGCGTTCTGGGGTTGGACGCCGCAGCGGGGCTATATCGAGATGCGCGCTCGCGGCGTCGTGACGCAGCGGTCAATGGTCGGCTTCTGGCTGGTCGGTCCCGAGGACCAACCGCAACGCTCCGCGGAGATACTTGTTGCCGAGATATTCGGTGACGCAGTGGTGGCTGGTGAGTCGGCCGCCGTCGGAATGGGGCTGCGCGCGTTCCGCGATTCCGCGGTCATGGGGGACTTCGAGGCCGTACGCCTGCCGATCGATGTAGCCGACTTCCATACGTACGCGGTCGACTGGACGGCGGACAACGCCGACTTCCTCGTTGACGGCGTGCTGGTGCGTACCTGCCCACGGCCTCCGGCGTACCCGATGCAATTCATGCTCGCCGTCTTCGATTTTCCAGAGAAGTCGGACGGCACCGACGAAGACGCCGTTCCTGAGTTCATCGTGAATTACATTCGGGAGTACCAGCGCTGACAGCAGTGAGGCGCGTCAGGGTGCAGCTGAGTGCCCTGCTGGAGTGACGACCAGCCAGAGGCCGCCGAAGCCTTGGATGTTGTGGCACTTCACCTCGTTCTTGGCCTCGTGGGCGTAGTAGTACAGCGGATGACCGCCGTACGTCACCTGGGTCGTACCGTCAGTCCTTTTCGTGGCGCCGAGGAGGTCCTGTCGAGTCCCGTCCGTTGCGGTTGGCGTGCCCTTGGTGAGTACTGGCGGCCAGGCTTCGGCGCAGGCGCCATAGCACTCGGGCTTGGTGGTCTGTTCCTTGTCGAATAGATAGATTGCCTGGCCGGTGCCGTCGAAGAGCATCATGCCGAACTGGCTCTTTGCCGCCTTGATGACGGTTCCTGGGCGGCTCACGGGTGTTGCGGCCGTCGACGTCGGGCTCAGTGTGGGCCTGCTGGTCTGCGGCTGCAGCGGCGTCCCGCTCGGTGACGTCGACTCGGCCGGGCCAGGCGCTCCGGTGCTGTTTCCGGCGTCGTCCCCACAGCCGGTCATGACGATGACGCCTGCAGCGAGTACGGCGATGAGGCGCATCCGGATCAACTCCCTTCCGAGGCTTCGACCGTACAGCCGGGCGGCGCGAGCAGCCGGTTACGTCATTTGTCGGTAAGCGGCCAGTGACACGACACTAACGACCCAGCAGGGCCTCTCGGGCGAGCTCTGCGGCCGCGGCACTGAGCTTGTGCCGTTCGCTCCATCGGCGGGAGCGAGGGCCTGTCGTGATGTTGTCCAGAACACAGAACGTGTCCTTGATCGCCCAGCGGACGTCATTGGCAATCACAGGCGACCGGTCGGAATGGCGCCAGCCCAACTCGTTCAGAGCCCCTGCGATGTGACCCAGCGGAGGATTGTCAGTCGGATCCGAGGCGGCGAAGGGAAGGGCGAGGAGGCCAGCGGATAGGTCGAGGGAGCCGGCTTTGCCTAGGGGTAACCTGCTCGCGATGTAGCGCCAGAGTGCCTCGGGGTTGCCGCGGGCGGCGCCGCCTGCCTTTGTCAGCTGCAGCCTGCCCCGGTACTTGCGGACCAGGCCCAGTTTCTGGACTGACTCACGAAACGACAGGACCGGGTACGTGTGGGACTCGCGGTTAGCCGCACCGATCCAGTCAGCCATCGCTGGAATCACGGCGGCAAGAGCCGTCACATCGTCGGGCTTGAGGTACCCAGCGGAGGTGAGGGGTAGCCCGTCACCAGCCACGCGATCGAGGAGCGAGAGGAACGGACGGAGTGCCGCAGCCTTCTCCTCTGGCAGAATGTGCGACTGGCTTTGAGCTAGCGACATCAAACGCAAGACGAGGTCGTCGCCCATTGGGGTGTACCGCAGCCGACTGACGAGGTCTACCAACCGGGGATCGAAACCGCTGACGCGTAGCTGCATGTATGGGTCGTTGAGGGCCTGGTTGATCTCGTCGACGTCGAAGTACGCGGGGTCTTCGAGGACCTCCGCGAGGTCTGTTGCCTCCCGCAATCCGCCACAATCTTCCGGCGGTGCGGCGCGTCGGCCGTCGACGCACAGGGCGACGGGAGCGGACTTTTCGAGAGGAATAACAGACTCCAATTCGATGATCAGGTCCCAGGAGTCGCCGTAGTCGTAGCAGTACTGCAGCACGTCACCGGGCGCGGACAACATCTCATCGAGTGTCACATCCTTGGCTGGCGTCCCGTCGTCCTCGCCCTCTTCGACGTCGTACGGACACAGAAACATCTCGGCGTTCCTGTCAAACGGGCTACCTCCGAGTGCGAAACGGTGGAGATGTGAATCCGTCCAGCCGAACGCGCTTTGCAGCACCTGATGGAACACGTCGAGCCCGATGTCGGACCGCACGTCCAGACGTCGCCAGATTGGCGGCTTGGCGTGCTCAAGATCAACGCGTACGCGGAGGATCGAAGGCTTACTCCGGCGCGGCTTCCGGAGTGATGGACGTTGCTCGGGCTTTGTGGGGATGCGGCCAGGGAGCGAGAGTAGCTGGCCTGCAAGTTCTCTGAGGTCATCGAGGTCCATGCCGGCGATGAGTTCGTCGAATCGGCGGTGAAGCTCGGCGGGGTCAGAGTCACGACCTGTCACGGACAGAACGGTAACTGCACACGCAGAAAGTGCTGGCAAATTGCAGGCTTCCCGCGCCCCATTGTGCAAGCTGCCGGCAGTCTCTTCCGTGCCGGGCCTTTCGAGACTGACCCACTAGGCCGGGGTCACGAATGTCAGCGGTAGGTAAGGTGCAACTGTGCTGGATCGGCCTCAGTCTTGAGCCATGCCGCCCCTTCTCTCGTCGCGCAAGCCGGCTTGGTGGCCGCACTTCAGCAGCACCTTGCGTTCGACCGCGGTTACCGCGCGGCTTGGCCTCATCCTCGGCATTGCGGTTCTTACTTGCTTCCTCACCGGGCTGCTGAGCTATTTCCAGTATCAAGCGTGGGAGTGGTTGCCGCCGCCGGCGAGTCCGGTGTGGGGGTACCGCGTCACGCAGGGGGTGCACGTGGCCACCGGCATGGCCACAATCCCGCTGGTGCTCGTCAAGCTGTGGAGCGTTTATCCCAATCACTTCCGTTGGCCACCGTTTCGCTCGGTGAAGCGTGTCGTCGAGCGGATCACGGTGGCGCTTTTGGTCTCGGCCACGTTGGTGCAGGTGTTCACCGGCTTCTTCAATGTCCTCAACTGGTACCCGTTCCGGTGGGATTTCTTGTCGGTCCACTACCGCCTGGCCTACGTCGTGATCGGTTCCGTGCTGCTTCACGTCGCCGTGAAGTTGCCCGACATCGTGTACGGGCTGCAGACCAAGATCGCCGAGGGCGATGTGCTCACCGAGGTGCCATGGAACGAAAATCCTGAGTCCCACAGCATCGCCGGGCCGCTGCCGCCGCCGGTCACTCCTGGACTGTCCCGGCGCGGCCTTCTCACCGCGACCGGTGCCGGGATCGGCGTCGTCGTTGTGACGTCGGTGGGGCAGACGTTGACCCCGTTGGAGCCGATCGGTTTGCTTGCGGTTAGGCAGCCGAGTAAGGGGCCGCTGGGTGTGCCGGTCAACCGGACCGCCGAGGAGGCGAACGTCATCGCTGCCGCCACGGCACCCGACTGGACGTTCCAGGTCATGGGGCCGAAGCCTTACGCCCTCACCATGGCCGAGGTAGAGGAGATGGCCCTGCACGAGGCTCGATTCCCGATTAGCTGTGTCGAGGGGTGGAGCGCCGATGCGCGATGGCGCGGCCTGCGGCTGCTGGAGGTCGTGGAGCGGGCGGGCGGCACCGCCGATTCGCAGGTGCGCGTCCGTTCGCTGGAGCCAGCCGGTTTTTTCAACAAGTCGATGATCTTTGGCCCGCAGCTATCCCGTGCGCTGCTGGCCACCCATCTCAACGGCGAGCGGCTGAGCGTCGACCACGGCTACCCGTTGCGATTGATCGCCCCGAACCGGGCTGGCGTGTTCAACACCAAGTGGCTGGCCACCATCGAGGTGCTCTGATGAGAGTCTGGCGCATCATCCTCGCCATTGTGGGCGTCGGCCTTGCCACGTACGGCATCAGCCAGCTCCTGACCCAGATCCCACCGCAGACCCTGGTATTGCTCGCGCTCTGGTTGATCGGCGCGTTGATCATCCATGATGGGCTGCTGTCCCCGGCCGTCGTCGGCGTTGGCGTGGCTCTCCGCCGATACATCCCCGATCGTCGCCGCCGCTACCTCCAATTCGCTTTGATCATGGGGGCGATGGTCACCGTGATTGCCGTCCCGATGACCTATCGCGCCCAGACGCATCCACCGGCCAAGGCCTTGTTGCTTCAGGACTTTGGCATCAACCTGACCGTGCTGCTCGCCGCGATCGGCGGTGGAACGCTGATCGCATACGCAATTCGGGTTGCGCGAGATCGATCGGTGTCTGATCGACCTCTTCGGGAGGAAGCGCAGGATTGACCCACGGGAACCGCTTGAATGAGCCGTGATCAAGGCAGGAGTTCGTCGATGAGTGATTCGACGCGCCGGCGGATCTGGTCGCGGATGGGCCGGACATGGTTGAGGTCCTGGCCCGCAGGGTCGTCGAGGACCCAGTCTTCGTAGCGTTTGCCCGGATAGTACGGGCAGCTGTCGCCGCAACCCATGGTGATCACGACATCGGAGGCTTTGAGGGCCTCGGTGGTGAGGATCTTGGGTCGTTCGGCGGCAATGTCGATTCCTTCTTCGGCCATGGCCTGTATGGCAATGGAATTGATCTGATCCGCGGGTTCAGAACCGGCGGATCGGACTTCGATTTGGCCACCGGATAGTTGCGTGAGGTAGCCGGCCGCCATCTGCGATCGGCCAGCGTTGTGGACGCAAACGAACAGAACAGACGGTTTGTCGGCCATCAGACGTCAGCGGGCTTTGTGGCTTGCACAATCGCGCTGTGCATTCCATCAGCAGCCTGATGGGTGAACCGGACACTGACGTCGACAAACCCCGCCGCTACCAACCCGTCGAGGTATTCGGTTCTGGACAAGGCGCCGGCTATGCAGCCGACGTAGGAGCCGCGAGCGGCCCGTTCGCTAGCCGTGAGCCGGTCCTCGGCCACGATGTCGCTGATCCCGACCCTGCCGCCCGGGGCGAGGACCCGGAACATCTCGGTCAGCACTTTCGGCTTGTCGACTGACAAGTTGATCACGCAGTTGCTGATCACGACATCGACCGACTCGTCGGGGAGCGGGATGTCCTCGATGGTTCCTTTCAGGAATTCCACATTGGATGCCTGCGCCTGGGCCGCGGTGGCGCGGGCCAGGTCGAGCATCTCGTCAGTCATGTCGACTCCATAAGCGAACCCGGATGGCCCGACTCGCTTCGCCGACAGCAGTACGTCGATGCCGCCGCCCGAGCCAAGGTCGAGAACGGTCTCACCCTCCCGTAGCTCCGCCACAGCGGTTGGGTTCCCGCAACCGAGGCTGGCCGCGACCGCCGCGACGGGCACGCTGTCTCGGTCAGTCGCGCCGTAGAGGACTGACCCGAACGTGTCGTCAATCTCCGCTCCCATGGGTCCGCAGCAGCCACCCGAATCATCACAGCAGGAGGCGTTCCCGTAACCGGCCTTTACCGTGGTCGCGGCGGCGGCGTAGCGTTCCCGCACCCGCTCACGCAGCCCGTCAAGAGTCTCCATTTCCGTCATGCCAAACCTTCGTTCGCATTGAGGATTGTCGATGTGACGAGTGTAGGCACGTCCCATCGATGTTTGTCAATGTATGCCATGATGGCTTCCGTGCCCACAGTGATGCCCACGCGAACTGAGCTGCCTTTGCTGACCGAATGCTGCTCGCCGGTGGTGCGCGACGTCATTCAACCGGCTGAAGCCGAGACGTTGGCCGGCGTATTCAAGGCACTGGCCGATCCGAGCCGGCTCCGGCTCATCTCTCTCGTTGCTGCACACGAGGACGCGGAGGCATGCGTATGCGAGCTGACCGACCCTGTCGGTCTGTCACAGCCGACGGTCTCCCACCACCTCAGGATCCTGGTCAATGCGGACATCTTGACCCGCGAGCAAAGAGGCAAGTGGGCCTACTATCGGTTAGTCCCAGGTACCTTGAACGCTCTCTCAGCGCTGATCGCCTCTCCGTCTGCCTGACCTTCTCACGGTCATCTCCCCTCGGGTATTAAGGCTGGCGGCAATTATTGTCTGCCAATTGAGTCGGCATTGTGACCGCGTGGAAGTGGCGTGTGTCCGAGGGGATTGAACTCCCTTGAGCGGGGCGATGTGAGCCATCTCGACATCGAGATCGAAACGATCACGGACTCGCCAGGACCCAAAATTTACCCGTTCGGGGATTCATTCCACCCGAGAGGTCATTCGTGTGCCGCAAACGTCGCAAGTCAACGCCGGACCGCGTCACACTTTGTTGAAGGCCGCCCGTTCAAAGGGTGCTGTACGGCGGGAGGCGGGCGTGCGCGATGCCGACAGTACTGTCGACACCCGCGACAAGACCGTCGCGCGCCGAGCCGACCCGAGAGTCGCGGCCTCGGAACCAGAGAGAGCGTTCCCACGCAGTGTGATCAACTCGGCGCCGGCGCCTCGGGCGGCCATGGCGCCTGGGCATGTGATGTTCCTTCAGCGAACGGCAGGAAAGGAGTCGCCAGACAGATGTTGGCGGCTCGCCCGAGAGCGGGTCCGAAGTGTCACTCACTCGGCATGGCAATGGCGAGGACCGAACCCGCATTTTCGGCTTGCGAAGCTTCCCCTGGCGCTTTCGACGCCGTTAGATGTCCGGAGGTTTGCCCAGCGCAAGCCGCGCGGCCGAGAAGGTGGCAGCGATCGCGTGGGCGAGTCGTGATGGTCGCTAAGGATCAGATTGGGATCACGGCACGACCCGCCTGAGTTCAGCCGTGAAGTTCCGCGCTGACCCGGGGCGATGATGTGGAGATTGTGTGTCCGAGGGGGGACCTGCACACTAACCACGTGCCTTGACCTAGGCGCGGCCTAGGCTCTCAGGGACCACTGCGCGAGTAGGTGACACCAATCGTCAGGCGGCGATCGCTGTCGGCAGCGTGTCGACCAGCAGGTAGCCGTCGAGCGCAGAGATGACCGTGGTGGCGAGACTGGCCAAGACGTTGGTCACCCGGGCATCCACCAGCCGGCCCATGACCGCGCGCTGCGAGGTGAGCAGCACCAGCGGGATCAGATTTCGCGGCGGAACCCTACCCTCAGTGGCCAGCGCTCACTGGGATCGGCCATGTGCCGGTCACCCCGACCTTCGCGATCGAGCCGCACTATTACGACTGGGATGAATTCTGGCTGTTGATCGAGGGCGATGGCGAGGCGTGGATGGACAACCGGGTCTATCAGTACATGGCGAACACCGCCGATACAACCCCAGGGCGTCATCCATCGGCACCAAAGTTTCACGGCAGGGCTCTTCTCGGGCCTGCTTACGCGGCTTGAGCGTCAGAAGCGGCCTGGGCATCTCCATACCTGGGAGGGAAGGCCACCTGAGGCGACGGTCCCAGGGTTCATAGTCCCCGGTGTCAGCAATACGGGTCCGTTCATTGATCGCGGACCGCGCTGCCCCTCAGTGAGCTACGTGTCGTGTCGCTGCGCGCAGGTGAAAGCGCGGCAGATGGAATGGCGCCGCGCCATGAGTCTTGGCACATCATTGAGCGGCAGGTGTACCTATCGATCGACGGATTGGCGCTGGACCTGATCGAGAGTGACATCGTCATCGTGAGAGGCGGGATGAGCCGACAAATACACGCGGTTGCGAGGGCGCGGATGGTCCTGGCGCGCGAGTGATCATAAATCCGCCGGTGACTATGCGCAGGCAAGGAAAGTGCAGTCCGGGATCGAACGGGGCCTCTGCCCGAGCGGTCGCTTCGTCCTGCGGCCGCCGTGCAGCGTGCAGCCTCATGTTCCAGGCGGTGCGATGTGACGACTGTGGCCTGTGCTATCGGCAGGGCGCCGCCGGCCCGCTCGGACGCCGTTCTTGCTGTTGGTACGGGTGCTGCCTGTCGGAGTAGCCGCGACTAAGGGCGGTGCGTCCTGCCGGTCGCTCGTCGGCCGTCGCACCTGCTGGCGGGTCGGTTGCACGCGTGATAGCCCCGTCAAGGCGTTGCTTCCAGAGGGCCGGGAGCGTTTCGAGTTGGGTTCCTCCGGTTGGTCGCGGGTCTTGGGGATTGATGCCGTTGGCGGCCCGCCAGACTGCGATTTCGCCGACGAGGGCTGTGCTTGGGCGGCTTCCCGGTGGTGTCCAGATTGGCTCGGAGTCACTTCGGCAGGCGTGGTCGTGGATCTGGTCAGCGAGGTCGGCGACCAGTTGGTATCGCTTGGTGAGGTAGGGCCCCCAGACGGGATGGGCATGGAGCGTTGGTGGAATACCCGGGAGCCAGGGCAGCGGACCTGGGTTAGCGGGCGTCAGGGCTGAGAGGCGCCAGTAGAGGACGGCGGCCATGTCGCCTGCGGTGTGGACCTCGCGTCCGGTGGCGGCTGTCAGCAGGTGGCGGAGTGGATGTTCACCGGTTTCGGCGGCGAGGGCGAGCAGGTGAGCTCGCAGGGTTGGCCAGGCGGGTTCGGTGGTGAGTCCGGGGAGGTACTGGTCGGCTTGGTCGAGCTCTGCGACGGCCTGGGGTCCGACGAGCTGCTCAGCCGCGACGTGGAGGCCGTCGGTGTAGCGCTGGACCGCCTGGAAAAGCCGGGCCGATGGGTCGTTGAGCTCGCGTAGCACGGTGCTGGCGGAGGCGGGCGCTTCATCGCGGGTAATGATCTGCTGCAGCGTCTCGGTCGGCGTGCGCGGTGCGATGGTGTCGGCTCGGATGAGGGCGTGGGGATCGCCGTCGCCGACGACTTGAAGGTAGAGGTGGTTGGCGTGCCGGCCGCGGCTGAGCAGGGTGTACAGCTGCTGCCGGGACTCCTGCCCGGTCAACAGACCGTGCATGGTGTCGGCGGAGACGCCCTGAGCCGCATAGATGGTGGTGGCATACCCGAGACCGGTCGAGGTGCGCACATAGTCATTAGGCAGCCGGACGGTCAGCCGGCAGAGTTGTGCCGGACCGTGAGCCCACCGCTGCGGTGGACGTGGGTGATGGTCCAGCGGTCGCCGTTCTTGACCCAGTCGGTGGCCGAGAGTCGGAGGCGTCGATCATTCGTACGGGTGATGATCATGTCGCCGACGCTGGCCCGGTTTCCGTCGGCTAGTCGCACTTGCCGTCCGACCGGGACGTTGCCGAGGCGATGATCACGGGCGCGGCGGTTGAGGTCAGCGACCAGCTGGCGGGTGGGGGCGAGCATGATCGCGTCCAGTCCGGCCGATCGATCTTGAACCCAAGCGGCGAAGGCATCCTCGGTGATCTTTGCGAGATCACCGACATGAACACGGCCATGATCGAGATAGAAGCCGACTGCGCCAGGATCGCCTTCACGCAGGGCAAGCGAGGCTTGTGCTTCGGCCGGGTCGGTGAAGCGGTGTAGCTCGGTGAGCTGCAGCGCGCCGTGAATGTTCTTGATGTCACGGAGGACGCCGCCGGCGCCGATCGCGGCGAGTTGTTGATCATCACCGACCAGCCGGACACTGGCCCCTCGGTCGATGGCGAACTGTACGGCGGTGCCGAGGGACAAGGTGTCGGCTATGCCGGCCTCGTCGATGATCACCAACGTCGGCGGGCCGACCGCGGCGGCCCAGTCAGGCAGCTGACCATGCCGCAGAGACCAGGTGAGCTTGGCAAGAGTGTCGGCGCGGATCCCGGCTTGCTGGCCGAGAACAGCGGCTGCGGCAGCCGACGGAGCCAGGCCGAGCACCTGACCGCCGTCTTGGATCCACGCCAGCCTGAGGGCACGCATGGCGGTGGTTTTCCCGGCGCCAGCCGGGGCGATCGCGAGCTGCAGGCGTGCCCCGGAGGTGCACATCTGCCGGACCAGCGAGGCCTGCCCGGCATCCAGTGCGTTCCCGTTCGCCGCCATTTCGAGCAGGGCCAGATCGACCGCCGTCTGCTCGGCAGTCACACCGCCGTCACGTCCGGCCGCCGCGACGAGATGGGCCTCCGCGTCGAGGATTCTTGTCGATGTGTAAAGGTCGGCGCCGCCACGCTGTAGACCGACGACCCGTCGACCCGCCGCAACGCCTCCGGCTCCTCGATGTCATCAGCCGGTGCGGCGAGGACAACACACCGGCGATCGAGCACCTCATCGACCAGCAGGTCGACGAGCGCCGCGGCATGTTCCACCGGCATGTCGACGGTGCGGACGTGTCGTTGCGCGTCGGCCCTCACATGCCATATCTGCCAGGTCGAGCGGCTCGCCTCCATAACGGCCAGAATGTGACCAGCTGTCTGTGCGACCCAGTGTGAGTCGGGGATCGTGGTGACCGCAGCGGGTGGCGCCAGCGCCGTGCGAACCATCGAGGCGACCGCTTCCGAGGTGCCCAGCACTGCTGCCGCTTCGTTCAGCCAGGTGGAGCGTTGCTCGGCGAGGGATCGGGGTTCGTGTTTGGCGTGGCGGGTCTCCAAGGTCGCCTGCTGCGCCAGCTGCAACGCTTCGACCGCGGTGGGCGGCCGGCCATG
>JBKPBV010000229.1:0-4646 GCA_046727055.1 Actinomycetota bacterium
GCCCTGCTGCGTGTGAGCAGCTGGTTCCCGACAGCGACCTGTTGCGTCGACTGAACGCCGGCGATGAAACACCGGACGGCCCACTGTGGGCGACCGTGCGGTCGACCAGTGATCAGGTCGTTACGCCTGTCGACTCCGCCGCGCTGTCGGGAGCGCTGAACATCGCCGTCCAGGAAGTGTGTCCACGCTCTGCCGCAACTCACGGCGACTTACCCAGTGACCCTGTGGCTCTCGCAGCCCTTGGCTCGGTGCTAGCGGTTGGGATACCGCAGGTACCCACCGATGTCGACTGTTGATCTTCAATCGTCAATATCCTTCGTGCTGAAGTTCGCCCAGGCTGCGAGCGTGAGCACCGCGAGATACCCAAGCTGGACGACGAGCCCACGCGTCACATCTCGCCACAGAATCGGGTCGCGGAACAGGTCGACAAAGGCCAGCCAGTGGCGGGTCGGCAGGAAAGGATGTAACGCACTTGCCGCATCCAGGCCCAGCAACACAGTCGAGGCGACGAGCAGGCCGAGCGTTCCCAGCGCGGCACCGATCGAGGATCTCGTGAGGGTGGAGAAGAACAAGGCGACCGCTGCGACGCCGAGCATGGAGATGATCACGTATCCAAGCGCGAGCCCGGTTCGCCAGGTCAGTTCCTGCTGGGTGAGCGTCGAGCCACTCAGACTCGTGGTGCCAGTAGCCGGGGCCTGTCCCAGCAGCAGGCGGCTTTCCGCGTAGGAGACCGCGGCCACGACGAGCACGGCGAGCAGCACGAATGCGACGACGGTGACGAGCTTGGCGAGCAGCAGGTGGGTACGCCCGACCGGCCGGACGAGAAGGTAGCGCAGCGTGCCGGTCTGACTTTCCCCGGCAATGGCATCGCCGCCGAGGACGGCGACAGCGATCGGCAGCAGCAGCGGCAACACGACTCCAAGCGCAGCGAGCGGGAAGAGTGTGCCGTCGCTGAGGACGGCTGAAAGGAACGGCGGACCGGTACCGGGACGCGGACCAAGATCGGTAACTGCTAGCAAGACTGCGACCAGTGTCGGAAGGGCGACCAGCATCCCGATGATGAGCCAGGTACGCGGCCGGCGCAGCATCTTGATCAGTTCGACGACGATCATGCTCGCGTCTCGGCGTCGAGGACGACCTGCTCAAGGGTTCGCCGGTAGGGTCCGATCTCGTCCACACGTACGCCTTCACCAACCAGGTAGGAGTTCAGTCCGGCCGGATCGTTGGCGCGTACCAGCAGCAAGTCACCGTCAGCCGACACCACATATGCGCCGAGCAGGGCAATGCAGCGAGCGGCGTCCGGGGTCCGGAGCGCGGCCAGACCGGTCGGTCGCAGCAGCGTGTCCAGGCGTTCCTGGATGATCAGTCGTCCGCCACGCAGCACGCCGACGTGGCTACACATCTGCTCGATCTCGGCAAGGAGGTGGCTGGAGAGAAAGATCGTTGTTCCTTGAGAGTTCAGGTGCAGCAGCAGTCCTCGGATCTCTTGAATGCCTTGTGGGTCGAGCCCGTTGCTCGGCTCGTCCAAGATCAGCAGCGGCGGTCGCCGCATCAGGGCGGCCGCCAGCCCGAGCCGCTGGCGCATGCCCTGTGAGTAAGTGCGGACCGGTCGGCGATCGGCGGGCTCGAGCCCAACCTGCTCCAGCGCGATACCGATGCGATTCCGGCGCTCCTGTCGTGGACTGCGGTCGGACCCGGTGGCATCGAGCAGGGCGAGGTTGGCGCTGCCAGACAGATGTGGGTAGGCCGCGGGGCTCTCCACCAATGACCCGATGTGTGGCAACACGCTTCGGCGAGCGCTTGGCATGGGCATTCCCAGCACCTCAGCCTCGCCGGAGGTCGGGAGCACCAGTCCCAACAGCATCCGTACGGTGGTGGTCTTGCCCGAACCGTTCGCGCCGAGGAAGCCGTACACGTCGCCGGTCCGGACCTCCAGGTTGACGCTGTCGACAGCGCGCAGGTCGCCGTACCGCTTGGTCAGAGCTCGAGTCCGGATGACATGCCCGTTGGTCACTGCGGAGCTGGTCATTGCCGCTCCAGCAACTCGGCCGCTGCCCGCTGCAGCGTCTCAGATGTCACGGTGCCCACCAGCAGGAAAGCGCCGCCTCGGCCGCGAAACGGTGTGATCAACAATCCCACGGGACCGACGGGTGCCAGCGTCCCGACATCGGTGAACTGGGCGGTGCCGCGATCTTGGAGTTGACGCCGCAGCGGCCCCGCGACTCGACCGCGCAGCGGGATCGCGATCAAGGTGGTCGGGCCGCGGCCGTAGATGCCAACGGCCCCGGGATCCTCGCCATCGCGCGGTTCCAGGCCGGCTAGGGACGCAGGGAGATCGTAGGGCGCGAACGCGTTCGCAGTCGCGGCGACATCAACAGCCTGCTCATAGTTGACGCGTACGCCTTCGGCTGGGGTGAAGTCAGTTGCCGTAGCCGGGGGTACGCCCAGGGAGAGCTCGCGAACCGTCGTGGTTAGCACGGGGCGTTGCTCGCCCACGCCGTACAGTTCCACCTGCAACGGCAGCCCGCTGCCAGCCTCAGCCCAGATATCGACATGGGCGACGGTGGCGGCTGGCTCCTGCGGCGTGAGCCGTAGGCCGGGCGCGTCAATACCCGCCACCCGCCGTGCCGTTAGCCGGCTCAGCTCGTTCTCGCGTACGCCCTGCAGCAGCGATCGCGCGAGAGTTGGCGGCAGCAGATCGGAGGCGTCGGGCAATCTGATCTGGGAGGCGGGCGAATACGTCGCGGTTTCCGACTCGAAAACCCAGCGAATGGTAGAACCACCCTGCCGGAACAGGCCGGTCTCGCCGGTGCTGCGGATCCGATCGACTCGCCAGTCGTCTGCATTGCGCCACCACACCCGTATCCGGGTGTTCTCTCCGAGCAGTTGGACCAAGGTGGCGAATGAGTCGCTGTCGGGCACTTGCAACGTCCCCGCGGTCTCCACAAAACCGGACCATCCAATATCGCCGGATTGCTGTATCCGTCTCGCCAGCTCAGCGGTGGAGATGGCGGAGGGCGCGGCCGGTTGGGCGCTAATCAGGAGAGGCGTCACGACGAAGGCAGCCGCGGTCAGGAGTACGACCAGCCAGCGCGCTGACATGGCGCCACTGTAGGCCGGCCGCACTAATGCTGTCCGGCTCGTGCGGGCAAGCTCGATATGGCCCAGGCGGCCTTGCGTGAGATCGGCGTCGTTACGGTTCCACTGACTGACGATGTACCAGGCCAGTCTGGCAACTCTTCCGCCGGGACTCGACCTCGGCGACGGTGAGGCTATCTCTGGGCTGAAGTTACACCGATACAGCAGGGGCCAGGATCACGCTCAGGCGGTGAAGCTTCTGGAGGCGGTTGATCTTGAGGACACATCACTGCCTGTCAAGCTGCGCAGGATCCTGTCGTCAAAGGACTCCGTGCACTACTCCCCTCACTTGGTTTCGGCCACGGATGCCCGGAACTTAGTTCGACAGGCTCGGGCTCTTGTGGCAGCAGCTGAACGGCTTGACACAGATGCCCATCTATCGCGGAGTGCTCGAGGCTACTTCTCTGAGACCTCCTCCAAAACGTGTCCAACGACATCGTTGGGGAGTGCACGAGCCACGTCTGCCTGGGCCACGATGCCGACAAGTCGGTGTCCGTCGATGACCGGCAGGCGACGTACCTGATACTTCGCCATGGTCCTGAGGGCCTCTTCTGCTGAGTCATCGGCTCCGATCGTCACCGGCTTGCCTTGGGCCAGGTCACCCGCCCGAACGGCGTTGGGATCCTTGCCTTCCGCAATGCACTTCACGACGATGTCGCGGTCAGTCAGCATCCCCTTCAGTCGCTGATCCTCACCACAGATCGGTAGGGCGCCAACGTCGAGGTCGCGCATCTTGCGGGCGGCATCGACCAGGGTCTCGGTCGAGTTGACACACTCTGCGCCCTCGGTCATCAGGTCTCGGGCTGTCGTCATGATTGGACTCCTTTTCGAGTTTGGTCCGTCACCTCCTACCCGCACGTGATCGGTGACAAACGGGTCTGCCGGCGACTTTGCTTTGTTCGAAACCATCGCGAGCCCTGTGAAAAAGATCTTGGGCAAGACTGCAAAGAATCCATGGTCAGTCGGGGTCGCACGTCACAAACTGTCCATTTGCGGCACAAGGGGTTTTGGCGGTCTGCGACGGCTTCGGTAAAGTACCTCCGAACTCGCGAGCAAGCACCTTAGCCCCGAGATGCGGCCGCACCAGTGTCGTAGACCCCCTACCGACGCCAGTCGCCATTTGCCTCAGGAACGTTATGCCGCAAGCAGCACCGCCAAGATCGCAACAGAGCTACCGGCACGAAGCGTTCATGTGGCGCGATCCAGACGACTATGCCGCCGTCCTGGCGCCGTTCGTCGAAGATGGGCTGGCCGCAGGCGAAGCTGTCATGGTTGCGGTTGTGAGGCGCCATGCCAACTGGTTGCGTGACAGCATCGGCCCGCAGGCTCGCAAGGTCAAATTTGTCGACATGGCCAAGTTGGGTCGGAATCCCGCGCGGATCATTCCCGCTTGGCAGAAGTTTGTTGATCAACACTCGGGTTACGGGCGTCCGGTACGCGGCATTGGGGAGCCCATTTGGGCGGGTCGGCGTCCCGAGGAGATCTTGGAATGCCAGTTGGATGAGGCC
>JBKPBV010000230.1:0-3688 GCA_046727055.1 Actinomycetota bacterium
CGTTCTGGGTCAGAAGGCCAGCGAGGTGGGCCTCGGTGTCGCCAAGTACAGTTCCATCAGCTGGACCCAGGCGTTCACCGCCGAGTTCGTCGGCACCTTCATCCTGGTGTTCGTCATTTTCGGCGTGATCCACCGCAAGGCAGCTGCTGGTTTTGCTGGCGTCGCGATCGGCTTGGTTGTCTTCGCGGCCATCATTCCGGTTGCTCCCGCAACCGGGGCCTCAATCAACCCGGCTCGCACCTTCGGGCCGATGCTCGTCCAGCAGATCGCGGGCGGTCAGGTGGAGTGGAGGCAACTTCCCGTCTACGTCGTCGCGGAACTCCTCGCTGGTGTCGCCGCCGCGCTGCTGTATGGCGTGCTTGCCCGCACCCCGGCCGACCGGGCAACCTCTTCAGAGGGAATTGATCTCGCTGACCCCGAACCGTCGAGCCAGCCGGATGTGAACCCTGAACCGGCGAGCCGGCAGCGCATCTCGTCCTGACCCCTCACTCGATCCGATTAAGGAGACCAACACCATGAAGAAGCTCATCAACGACCCACGAGACGTCGTCGCCGAAGCGCTGCGGGGGATTGAGGCGGCATATCCGGATCTTCGCGTCGATCACCAGCACAAGATCATCTACCGTGAGGACGGGCCGCGACGCGACAAGGTGGGGATCATCTCCGGCGGAGGCTCGGGTCATGAGCCGCTTCACGGCGGATTCGTGGGGCTGGGCATGCTGGACGCGGCCTGTGCGGGTGAGGTCTTTACCTCTCCGGTACCCGATCAGATGCTCGCCGCGACGAAGCTGGTCGACGGCGGCGCCGGTGTCCTGCATGTGGTCAAGAACTACACCGGCGACGTCATGAACTTCGATATGGCGGCCGAGATGGCCGCGGCAAGTGGTGTCCAGGTCCTCTCCGTAGTCACCGACGACGACGTCGCCGTCCAGGACAGCACCTGGACAGCTGGCCGGCGAGGCGTCGGGGTCACCGTGCTACTGGAAAAGATCGCCGGCGCCGCAGCCGAACAGGGCCGGACACTGGAGCAGGTGGCCGACATCGCCCGCCAGGTCAACGCGAATGGTCGGAGCATGGGCCTCGCGCTCTCCTCGTGCACCGTTCCGGCAGCCGGCAAGCCCACCTTCGACCTTGGTGAAAACGAAATGGAGTTGGGGGTCGGTATCCACGGCGAGCCCGGCCGTCAACGCGTGCCACTGGGCACCGCACGTCAGATCGCTGAGATGCTCGTCGAGCCCGTGCTAGCCGACCTGCCATTCAGCAACGGCGACAACGTCATCGCGTTCGTCAACGGGCTTGGTGGTACACCGCTCATCGAGCTGTATGTCATGTACAACGAGGTGATTCGAATCCTGACCGCTCATGGCGTGCAGGTGGCGCGCTCGCTCGTCGGTTCCTACATCACCTCGCTCGACATGGCCGGCACGTCGGTGACCCTGCTTAAAGTCGGGGACGAACTACTCTCCCTCTGGGATGCTCCCGTGAATACTCCGGCATTGAGATGGGGCGCCTGAACGTGGACGAAACGGTGGCGACGGCAGCTCTGGACCGGTGGGTCCGAAGTTTCGCCCTGCTCGTCGCCGAGAACAAAGATCTGCTGACAGACCTTGACGCCGCGATCGGCGACGGCGACCACGGCGCAAACATGGACCGCGGGATGCGGGCCGTCCTCGTCGCGCTCGACGACACCCCACCGGTAACGGCGTCGGCACTGTTTAACAAGGTCGGCATGACTCTGGTCTCCACCGTTGGTGGCGCCAGCGGTCCGTTGTTCGGCACGTTCTTTCTCCGAGTCGGGGCGTCCTTCGGTGACACTGCAGAGATCTCATTGGCCCAGCTCGCAGCAGCGTTGCGCGCTGGCCTCGAAGGGATTGTCGCTCGCGGCAAGGCCGAAGCCGGGGACAAGACGATGTATGACGCGCTTGCTCCGGCGGTGGACGCACTTGACAGCGCTGTCTCAGAGGGTATGGACAAGGCCGACGCGGTGAAGCTCGCCTCGGTCGCGGCGGAGAGCGGGCGCGACGCGACCACACCAATGCTCGCGCGGAAGGGCCGGGCCAGCTACCTCGGCGAGCGAAGCGTCGGGCACCAGGACCCGGGCGCCACCACGGTCGCGCTGCTCATGACCGCGGCGACACGAGCATCGCTGTAAGCCGGCGTACGACTCGTGGCGATCGTTCAGCAAAGGATGGCGAGGGAATGGTGATGGCAACACCTGAACACGATTCGTCCCGATGCCTCGTCGGCATCGTCGTTGTCTCGCACAGCAACGCCCTGGCCCGAGCCGCCGTGGCACTGGCAGCCGAGATGCTGCACGGCCGCCCGGTCCCCATCGCGGTGGCCGCAGGACTGGACGAGGTAGCCCTCGGCACAGACGCCGTACGCATCAAAGAGGCAATCCAGGAGGTTGACAGCCCCGCGGGCGTCGTCGTGCTCATGGACCTCGGCAGTGCGGTTCTCAGCGCCGAACTTGCCCTCGATCTCATCGATGACCCAGAGGTGCGTGAGCGGGTCGTTCTGTCAGCGGCACCACTCATCGAAGGATTGGTTGTCGCGGCCGTAGCAGCCGCTGGAGGAGCTGGCCGCAAGGAAGTCGCCGCCGAAGCCCACAACGCACTCATGGGTAAAGACGCTCAACTGAGCAATCCAGAAGACACATCGCCGCCCACGCCTGTCGTTGGTGAACCGGCGGACGTGGTGGCGGTGTTCACAATCGCCAACCGCCACGGACTGCACGCCCGGCCAGCCGCGCGCCTCGTCAGCGAGATGCGCGGTCTGGACGCCTCGGTCCGGCTGCGCAATCTGACCAGCGGAACTGACCCGGTCCCGGCGACGAGCCTCAGCCGGGTCGCAACGCTCGCAGCCCTGCACGGCCATCAGGTCGAGATCTCGGCATCGGGTCCACAGGCGCCCGAGGCGATCGACCACCTGATCGCCCTCGCCGCGCGCAACTTCGACGAGCCACTGGATGATGCACCAACCCCTGTCCAGGTGCAGCATGCCGGACCATCGCCGGCTTCACCAGGCATCCGTATCGGACCGGTCCGGATGCTGCACTCCCCTGCAGCCCCCGACCACCGCGGCCCCACAGGCACCCCAACGGCTGAGTGGCGTCGTGTCGTCGAGGCGGTAGCCGCCGTGCGTCGGGAGATCGAGCGCATCAAAGCCGTCGCCGTCCGTGAGGTCGGGCCCCAGGAAGCCCAAATCTTCGACGCTCACCTGATGCTCCTCGGCGACGCCGAAGTGCTCGCCGACGTCAAACACCGAGTCAACTCCGGAGCCGGTGCGGTCACGGCCTGGGTCGACGCCCTCGCTGTCGTCGAGAAGCAATGGTCTGAACTGCCAGACTCCTACCTACGCGCCCGCGCCGAGGACGTACGGGCCGTGGGAACTCAGATGCTCGCTGCGCTCACCGGCGCGCCGGCCGTCGCCATGACCGGACCCGGCATTCTGATAGCCAAGGAACTGACCCCCGCGCAGGCCGCCGAACTCGACCCCGACGCGGTGCAAGGAATCGTCCTCGCCTACGGCAGCCCAAGCTCGCACGCCGCGATCCTCGCCCGTTCACGCGGCATCCCGGCCCTCGTCGCGGCAGGACCCGGCGTACTCAGCTTGGCCGAGGGGACCACCGTCGTCATCGACGGCGCCACCGGCGAGCTCGTCATCGACCCGCCAGCCGCCACAGTGG
>JBKPBV010000231.1:0-8194 GCA_046727055.1 Actinomycetota bacterium
CCGTGGTTTCTGCGTCACAGAACTACTTGGCGATCATCAAGGTCGTCGGCGTCGGTGGTGGCGGCGTCAACGCCGTCAACCGGATGATCGAAGCCGGGCTTCGGGGTGTCGAGTTCATTGCGGTCAACACCGACGCGCAGGCGCTGCTGATGAGCGATGCGGACGTCAAGCTGGACATCGGGCGCGACCTAACCCGTGGGCTCGGCGCCGGCGCAGATCCGGACAAGGGCCGCCAGGCGGCCGAAGATCACGCACAAGACATCGAGGACGCTCTCAAGGGCGCGGACATGGTGTTCGTTACCGCAGGCGAGGGGGGCGGTACCGGGACCGGAGGCGCGCCCGTGGTGGCTCGCATCGCCCGGGCTCTCGGCGCCCTCACAATCGGCGTCGTTACCCGACCGTTCTCCTTCGAGGGCAAGCGTCGCGCTATGCAAGCAGAGCAGGGCATCGTCAACCTCCGCGAGGAGGTCGACACCTTGATCGTGATTCCTAATGACAAGCTGCTCCAGATGATCGACCACCAGATCGCGATCCTGGATGCTTTCAAGCAGGCTGACCAGGTGTTGATGCAGGGCGTCTCGGGCATCACCGATCTGATCACCACACCGGGCTTGATCAACTTGGACTTCGCCGACGTGAAAGCCGTCATGTCGAATGCTGGCTCCGCCCTGATGGGCATCGGCTCGGCCCGTGGCGAGGATCGGGCGCGTGCGGCGGCGGAGACCGCGGTCTCCTCGCCACTGCTGGAGGCCAGCATTGAGGGTGCCCACGGTGTCCTGCTCTCCATCGCGGGTGGCTCTGATCTGGGTTTGTTCGAGGTCTCCTCTGCCGCCAACCTGATCCAGGGAGCCGCGCATGAGGACGCGAACATCATCTTCGGCACGGTCATCGACGATGCGCTCGGCGACGAGGTTCGAGTGACGGTGATCGCGGCAGGGTTCGAGGGAGGCCAGCCGCCGCGGCGCCAGCCGGGCATCAGTCGGGCTGCCGATCTGCGGACACACCAACCGATACGCAGCACCCCGACACCTCCGGAGCCGGAACCTGTGACTGTCCGGTCAAACAACAACCACTCGATCAGCCACGCAGCACCGGACAGTTCGCCGCCGACTCCTCACCTTCCACCGGTGCAGCTCCCTCCAACCCGGATCACCGTGCCGAGGGGTCCCTCGTACGACGATGATCTTGACGTTCCTGACTTCCTCAAGTAGCGCGTGTCGGGCCGGATCAACAAGTTGCCCAGACGGTAATCTCAGCAACGAATATCGCGTTGCTTGCGGCGCAGATGTGGCCCAGTAATGGCCCCAAAAGAAGGGGCACAGATTCGAGGCGGATGAGATGGCGGAACGACTAAAGCGTGCAGCAGCTTGGCTGGGCTTGGTCACCGACGATCGGTACGCGGACTATGACGATGCCCCTGACTACCAAGAGTTGACCGAAGACGAGACCCCGGATGAGCCGCTCGCCGCACCTGACAGGCCTGCCACGGTGACCCCCCTCGAAAGCCGGCGCCCGACAGCGGTAGCGCAGACCGCTGTCGCATCGTCTGGCAACACGACTCTTTACGCACGGACGGCCGATGTGTCACGAATCACCACTGTTCATCCCCGTACGTATAACGAGGCCCGCATCATTGGTGAACACTTCCGCGATGGCGTGCCCGTCATCATGAACCTTTCTGACATGGAGGACGTAGACGCCAAGCGGTTGGTCGACTTCGCGGCTGGTCTCATCTTTGGTCTGCGTGGCAGTATCGAACGCGTCACCAGCAAGGTGTTCCTGCTCTCGCCACACGACGTGACCGTGGCAGCGGAAGACAAGGAACGGATTGCCGGCGGGTTCTTCAACCAGAGCTAGTCCAAGGACTCGGCCGGACCGGTCTGCGCGCCTAGGCTGGTGTCACGCCTAGTACGCCGAAGCAAACAGACAGGCCTCAACCGTGTTCGTCGTGGGACTCATCATCAACTGGATCTTGTGGATTTTTCTGCTAGTCCTCTTCGCGCGCATGATTTTGTCCTGGGTCCCGGTCCTCGTCCGGGACTGGGAACCGAGGGGACCAATGCTCGTCTTCGCGGAGATCGTGTACTCAATCACCGATCCGCCACTTCGTTTGTTGCGCAAGGTGCTCAAGCCGGTCAGGATCGGCAACATGATGCTCGATTTGGCGTTCATCGGTCTTGCAATCCTGGTCAGCATCCTGATGCAGGTCAACCGCAGCTTGTTCTTCTGAGGGGCCTCTCCTGCGGTGTCTTTCGTGACTTCCGAGGGTCTTTCGTGACTTCTTTGGCTCGGCTGTGCGCCCAGACCAAATTGGGTACGGTAGGGCCCGTGGAAGTGACGGCCCCACCCGAAGAGTCCCACTTAGCTACCCGAGGTGCACGATGACGCTGACGCTCGACGACGTTCGCAACAAGCGGTTCCGGATGGCCCGCAAGTCCGGTTACGAGGTGTTGGAAGTTGACGAGTTCGTCGATGAGGTTGAGGAGAGCTTTGCGCAGCTCATCGAGGAGAACCAGAACCTCAAGAGGCAGGTTGAGGCACTGAAGGCTGCGCCGCCAGCTCCACGCCCGATGGCTCCTGCTCCGACACTCCAGGCACCACCGCGGCAGCCTGCGCCGCCGCCGCCGCCGCTTCAGTCCGGCACGATTGTGGTGACCACAGGCAAGGAGGCCAGTGCCGCAGTCGTCCGCCTCGTCGAGATGTCCACCGAGCAAGCCGAACGCCTGGTTCACGAGGCCACCGATGACGCCAACCGGATCCGGGAAGAGGCCAACCGGACCGCTCACCAGCTCACCACCGACGCCCGCACTCGCGCCGAGCGGGTCGAGTCGGAGGCTCGCGTGAATGCGGAGCGGCTCCAGGCCGATGCGCTCAGCCGCGCAGAGAAGCTTGATCGTGAGATCGAAGGTCGTCGCGGAGAAATGTTCGGCGATCTGGAGAAGCAGCGCGATAACCTCACCGCGGCCGTCGCGGCGCTTCGTAACTTCGAAACGGCGTATCGCACTAACCTCACCACTCACTTGCGCAAGCAGATCGAGACGCTGGAGGCTGGGCGGGCTGAGCCTATTGACGTACCGGACGTGATACGCGAGCTCAATCCCACCGAGAGCAACGCGAACGGGATCGCAACAGGTTCACAGGGCGAGCATGGCGGACCTGAGCAGTCGCAGCGCCCGAGCTACAGCGGCAGTTCTGGTAGCAACACCCCGCGCCTCGATGCTCTTCTGGGGGACCAGCGCTGAGCTGATTCCAGCGGTCATCAAGACCCATAGGGCCCGCCACGGCGGGCCCTATGGCGTTGTGTCCGAGCGGCGAGCGTCGGGATCGCGCGCCGTCGCACGGAGGAGGAGCGAGCGGAGGCGTTCTTTCCTCTGCGAGCGACGACGACGGCGCCGGGTTCACAGCGCGATGCGCGAGCAGCTCAAATACATTGCACTATTGGAATTTCAGCGAGAAATCAGCGCGGGTCGTTGAAGAAACTGCTTTTGCGGCCTACTGTCTCTGATCACTTACACTCCAGCAGTGCTGACCAAGAAATGGGGAACCCCATGACAACCGCTAAGTCGGGCGCCGCGGCCACCCCCGCAGCCGAGAACGGCGGTCGCACCACCACAAATCGCACCACCACAAATCGCAAGGCCACATCCAAGGCCGCGCCAACGGTGCATGCGGTACCTGTCGAGCATCAAGACAAGCCTGGAAAACCGATGAATCCCAAGTCTTTGCCGGTCCGCCCGGGCGAAGATCCATGGACCAAGGCTGAGATCAACGAGGTCAAACAGGCGCTGATCGAAGACATCGCGCGTTTCGAAAGCCAGATCGAGATCTCTACCGCGGAGTTGGTGGGATTGCTTCGTGACGGCAGTGAGGGGGCGGGACGCGATCCAGCCGATGTCGGTTCTGCCAATTTCGAGCGCGATGCTGAGATGTCGCTGGCCAACAATGCTCGGGAGATGTTGGACCAGTCTCGCCTTGCGCTGCGCCACATCGAACTCGGCACGTACGGCAGTTGCGACAACTGTGGGCAGCCCATAGGCAAGGGCCGGCTGCAGGCTTTTCCACGCGCCACATTGTGTGTCACCTGCAAGCAGCGCGAGGAACGGCGATAACTTCAGCCGGTGGCGCTCGCCCGATTGAGCGGCGACGCTTGCGCCTCCTGGTCGCGCTAGTCGCCGTTGCTGGGCTGACGGCCGATGTGGTCACCAAGATCATCGCTGTTACCCAACTCGAACCGCTTGCTTCGGTCCGGCTGCTGGGTGGATTGCTCACGCTGCGGCTCATTCGAAACCCCGGCGCTGCGTTCAGCCAGGGTCAGCGTTTTACTTACGTGTTTGCCATCGCGGGGATCGTGGTGCTTACCTTCGTGATCATCAAGTTGGTTCCGCGAATCGGCCATCCGGCCTGGGCCGTGGCTATTGGACTGTTGTGCGCCGGCGTCGCAGGAAACTTGACAGATCGGCTGTTTCGCCCACCAGGAGTGCTCCGCGGCCACGTGATCGACTTCCTCGAGTTGCCGTATTGGCCGATCTTCAATGTCGCTGACATGTGCATCACGGCAGCCGCGATCATGATCATATTTCTGTCGGTTGTGAAGGGGATCAGCATCGCTGGCCAGCGCCACCCCCGGCCAGGCCGCGGGACGGGCGACGATGATGATCATGATCGGAGACAAGTCGCCGGTGGCTGAGCGAAAGGTCGTGCTCGTGCCGGAGGGATTAGACGGTGAGCGAGCTGACACTGCCGTGGCACGCATGCTGGGACTGTCGCGGAACCAGGTCGTGGAGTTGATCGCAGCAGGCAGCGTGTTGCTGGACGGCGCTTCGATCAACAAGTCAGATCACATCAGCGGAGGGTCGATGCTCGAGGTCGAGCTGGCCGATCAACCGCGCCTCGCGGCGGTGCGGCCGGAACGGGTAGCTGGCGTTCTCATCGTCTATGACGACGACGACATTGTGGTGGTCGACAAACCTGTGGGTGTTGCGGCTCATCCCAGTCTGGGCTGGAGCGGACCTGATGTGCTCAGCCACCTTGCTGGCGCCGGGTTTCGGATCTCGACATCCGGGGTTCCCGAGCGACGTGGCATCGTCCAGCGATTGGATGTGGGCACCTCGGGGTTGATGGTGGTTGCCAAGAGCGAGCGTGCTTACACGATCTTGAAACGAGCATTCCGATCTCGGAGTGTCGACAAGATCTACCACGCGCTGGTACAAGGCCATCCCGATCCGTTCAGCGGAACCATCGAGGCCCCCATCGGCCGGGACTCTGGCGCGGACTACAAGATGGCGGTGATGGATAAGGGCCGGCATAGCGTCACCCACTATTCGACCCGAGAAGCCTTTGTCGCTGCCACCTTGCTCGAGATCAAGCTGGAAACTGGCCGTACCCATCAGATTCGCGTTCACATGGCGGCAATTCGGCATCCATGCGTTGGCGATCTTATGTATGGCGCCGACCCTGTCCTTGCCGCGAAGCTGGGACTGGAACGCCAGTGGCTGCACGCTGTCCGGCTGGGCTTTGTGCACCCGACATCGGGCGAACTGATGGAATTCGAGTCCAAATACCCCCCTGAGCTTCAGCACGCCTTGGATGTGATCAGTGCCTGGTAGACCACAGCTTGACTGGTCTCCCGCTGTCGGAACAACTTCGCTAGGGTCAACTCGTGCGTAAAGCAAAGATTGTGTGCACGCTCGGCCCAGCCTCCTCAAGTCCCGAGCGCCTGGCGGAGCTGGTTGCCGCCGGAATGGATGTCGCCCGGCTCAACATGAGTCACGGCGACTATGCCGATCATGAGAGGAACCTGCGCAGCGTACGAGACGCAGCGGACGGCGCCGGTCGCCCGGTTGGTGTACTGGCGGACCTCCAGGGCCCGAAGATCCGGCTCGGCCGGTTTGCCAATGGCAAGGAAAAGCTGCATGTGGGCGCTACGTTCGCGATCACCGTGGACCAGATCGAAGGCTCGGTCGAGCGTTGCTCGACGACGTACAAGGGCCTTCCCGGAGACGTCCAGCCCGGAGACCTGATCTTGATCGACGACGGCCGGATCGCCCTGCGGGCGAGTGAGGTCACCGATACCGACGTGATCACCGAGGTGGTAGTCGGCGGACCAGTAAGCAACAACAAGGGGATAAACCTTCCTGGTGTCGCTGTGAGCGTCCCGGCAATGAGCGAGAAGGACACCGAAGACCTGCGTTGGGCGCTTCGCAACGGCGTTGACATGGTGGCATTGTCGTTCGTTCGCAGCGCCGAGGACATCAAGCCCGTCCATCAGGTGATGGACGCCGAAGGTCGCCGAATCCCAGTGATCGCCAAGCTGGAGAAGCCGCAGGCTGTGGAGAACCTGGCCGAGATCATCGATGCGTTCGACGCCTTCATGGTCGCGCGCGGCGATCTTGGTGTGGAGCTGCCGCTGGAAGAGGTGCCGCTGGTCCAGAAGAAGATTGTCACCGCCGCGCGGCGCTGGGCGAAGCCGGTGATCGTGGCGACCCAGATGCTGGAGTCCATGATCTCCTCGCCGCGTCCGACGCGCGCTGAGGCGTCCGATGTCGCCAATGCGATTCTCGACGGCGCCGACGCGGTGATGTTGTCCGGAGAAACCAGCGTCGGCGAGTATCCCGTTCTCAGCGTCGAGACCATGGCACGAATCATCGAGAACACCGAGGCTCACGGCATGGACCAGATGCACGGCATCCAGTGGGATCCGCATACCACCAGTGGCGTGATCACGAAGGCCGCCGAAGAGGTCGCCCAGCGAATCGAGGCGAAGTTTTTGGTGACGTTTACGACCTCCGGCGACTCCGCGCGCCGCCTGACCCGGCTTCGCTCGACCATCCCCGTGCTGGCGTTCACCCCGTACGAGCAAACGCGCGCCGCACTGACCTTGAACTGGGGTGTTGAGACGTTCATGGCTCCCATGGTCGGCCATACCGACGAAATGATCCGTGAGGTCGACAAAGCGCTGACCGAAAGCGGACGAATTTCCGATGGCGACCGCGTCGTCATCGTGGCCGGCTCCCCGCCGGGTGTCGCCGGCCAGACAAATATGATCCGAGTCCGCCGGATCGGAGCACCGCTTTAGGCCTGCATCGATGACCTGCGTTTGCCGTCTCAGGACGGCCAGCGGGGCATGATCAGCGGCCCCAGACACCCGTTATTCGTCCCGAGACGGCTAACGCGTAAGTGAGCGGCCCTCCAATTGGGCCGCCTGCTGCTCATGGCAATTGTGAGTGGGCCGAAAGAATATATAGGCCTTCGCCTCGCCTCTCCAGCCCATGCTCAGAAGCGCGCTGTTGAGTCTTGCGGCAGGGCCGGCAAAAGCTAACATGCCTGAGACCCAAGGCGCACAAGCTCAAGCTGCTAACCGACCCAACCATGGCGTTTTGACGGCCCTGCAACAGGCGCGCGTCAGTCGGAAGAGGTGTGCCGGAGAGGGGAGTCGAACCCCTATGTCCTTTCGGACAGACGGGTTTGAGCCGTCCGCGTATACCATTCCGCCACCCCGGCCTCGGGGCATGATCAGCCAGCCGGCGCCGCCCGCCACTGGGCCTGATCATTCTGCCACAGCAGTAGTTACCAAGACGTTCGAAAGCCTCATGCGAGTAACCGCATCTGACTAGAGTGTCCACGTGACTGGAGACAACAGCCAGATCGGGGACGTCACAAAGACCCGTGTCGTTGTCGCCGAGGATGAGGTGCTCATCCGCTTGGATCTGGTTGAGCTGCTCACTGAGGAGGGCTATGACGTAGTCGGCCAGGCGGGTGATGGGGAAGCGGCCGTAGCGCTGACCAGCGATCTTCGGCCCGATTTGGTGGTCATGGACGTCAAGATGCCCAAGCTCGACGGGATCACTGCCGCCGAACAGATCGCCAGCGAGCGGATTGCGCCTGTAGTCATGCTCACCGCCTTCAGCCAGCGCGACCTGGTCGACCGTGCCAGCCAGGCCGGCGCAATGGCGTACGTGGTCAAGCCTTTCAGCAAGGCGGACCTTGTCCCCGCTATCGAGATCGCGCGTGCCAGATTCGCGGAGATCCAAGCTGTGGAGGCCGAGGTCAGCGACCTAACTGGCCGGCTGGAGTCTCGCAAAGTGGTGGAGCGCGCCAAGGGCATGCTGCAGAGCGGCCTAGGGATTAGCGAACCGGAGGCGTTTCGGTGGATCCAGAAGACAGCGATGGATCTACGCAAGTCGATGCGCGAAGT
>JBKPBV010000232.1:0-9405 GCA_046727055.1 Actinomycetota bacterium
CGGACGCCGTCCCGACTCGCCCCAGGAAGCTGACTCACGGGGACTAAGACTAGGCGGCAACGTGGCTCACTCGCACTCAAGCTCAGAACGTCTTTCAGATACTGGCCCACAGCCGATGGTGAATCCTGAGGAGCTGCGCCGTCACCAGCGTGCCCTCCGGATCCTGATCGTGGTTCTCATCCCGCTGGCGATCTGGACCCTGGTCGGGCTGATCGCCTTCTGGCCAGGCGACATCTCACGCCATGTGAACGCCGACGTGGCCGGTTACAGCGTCCCTGGCGTCACCTACCCGACGGCGCGGATCACAGAAGTCAAGGAGATCTCGTGCGAGGGCCTGGCTGGGTCGACGCCCGGGGTGACCAAAGCCCGCTGCGCCGACGTGACGGCTCAGCTGCTTCGGGGCGACGAAAAGGGCGAGACCGTAACGGTGCCCGTGACGGCCGCGATCTATTCATCCGGGGTCAAGGTCGGCCAGCTAATCAAGCTGGTACGCCTGCCGCCCTCGGCTGATCAGCCTGCCCAGTACCAGTTCTCCGACTTCGAGCGGCGTACGCCACTGCTGGTGGTCGGGCTGCTCTTCGCCATCGTGGTGATTGTTGTCGCGCGCTGGCGTGGCTTCGCAGCGCTGATCGGGCTCGGTTTTGCCGGCTTCATCATGGTCACGTTCATGTTCCCGGCGCTGATAGCCGGGACCAATCCGATCATGGTCGGGTTGATCGGCTCCTCCGCGATCATGTTCGTCGCTTTGTACGCCGCACACGGTTTCAGTGCTCGAACGACGACAGCTCTCGTGGGGACGCTCTTCGGATTGATCTTGATCGCGATGCTCGGCTACCTCGCCACCAAGTGGGCGCACCTCACCGGAGTGGCCGCCGAGGACGACTACGTCTTGTCGGCTGCGGCGCCGGATCTGCAGCTCACGTCCGTCGTCATATGCGGGATCATCGTTGCGGGTCTCGGCGTTCTCAACGATGTGACGATCACCCAAGCGTCTGCGGTCTGGGAACTCGCGGATCAGGGGGCGTCACAAAAGCGTCTGTTCTCGCGGGCAATGCGGATCGGACGTGATCACATTGCGTCGACTGTCTACACAATCGCCTTTGCGACGGCTGGCGCGTCCCTCGGTGTGTTCTTACTGATCAGGATCTATAACCGGCCGCTGCTCGATGTGATGCTCACGGAACGGTTCGCGGCGGAGCTACTGAGCATCCTGGTAGGCGCGATCGGGCTGGTCTTGGCGGTGCCGCTGACCACCGCTGTCGGCGTGGCCGTGGTACACGCCAGCGGAAGTAGTCCACGGCAGGTGCGCCAGCCCGACACGGCGCCGGCCCTTACGCGGCCGGCACCAGCTGTCAAAGTGCCGGCACAGCCACAACCAGAACGAGCCCAACCGATGACACCTGCCTCACCCCAACCGATGACACCTGTCTCACCCCAACCGATGACACCTGCCTCACCCCAACCGATGACACCTGCCTCACCCCAACCGAAGACACCTGCCTCACCCCAACCGAAGACACCTGCCTCACCCCAACCGAAGACACCTGTCTCACCCCAGCCGACGACAGTCGAGCTGCAGCGATCCAGCCGCCGCTGGTTACACCGTCATGATGACGATGATTTTGGTGACTTCACTTATCTCCACGAGCCCGACGAAACCGAGCCGGGTACCCCCAAGCCCCGTGGCCGACGCGCACTCTGAGCAGCGGCTCCGTCTTCCCAGGCAGGCTCTGATCGGTGGCCCCCTCACCAGCTAGCTCTGCATAGGTATCTGACGGTCTACACACGCTGCAAGCTGCGTAGACCGACTGAAGCCTATGTAAACGTAGGTTTCCTCCGCGAGTACTCCATCTGAGGCGGCTTGAATTCAAGTTCACTTTAAGTTGAAGAATGGAGGCATGCCTCATGCACTGATCACTGGCGCCTCAGTCGGGTTGGGCCGTGCCATCGCCTTCGAGCTCGCTCGCCGCGGCTGGAGTCTCACGATCGACGCCCGGCACGGGGAGCCGCTAGCCCGCACGGCACAGGCACTGTCGGAATTCACATCAGTGCGAGCCATTCCGGGCGACATTGGCGAGGAGGAACATCGCGAACAACTCGTGGCCGCCGCTGCGGCTGGCGGGAACCCGAATCTCCTGATCAACAATGCGAGTGATCTTGGTGGATCGCCGTTGCCCAGGCTGCGGGATCTTGAGCCCGGCGCGTACGAGCAACTGCTGCGTACCAATGTCATCGCACCACAGCAGCTGATTCGCGCCTTGCTCCCGTCGCTGCATCCGCAAGCCGTGATCATCAACATCTCCTCGGATGCGGGTGTTGATCACTATGAAGGTTGGGGCGGCTACGGATCCAGCAAGGCGGCGCTTGATCACCAGACGCTGACCTGGGCTGCGGAGCAGCCGGACTTCACCTGGTACAGCCTCGACCCGGGTGACATGCGGACCGCGATGCATCAGGCGGCCTATCCGGGGGAGGACATCAGTGATCGACCCGAGCCAGAGACGGTTGCCCCCATTGTGGTGGCCTTGATCAGCTCCGGCCTGCCCAGTGGTCGTTACCGTGCCGTTGACCTGGCCGTGACGCTCGCAGCCAAGACCGGGTCGGAATGAGCACCCTGGTCGGGACCCGGCCGTACACGCACTTCTCCATTCCGGAGGACCGCGTGGCGACGGAGCCGCCTGAGCTGCGGGGCCTGTCGCGTGACGGTGTAAGGCTCATGATCGCAACACCGGCGGGCATCCGGCACACCTTCTTTTGCCGCCTCGGCGAGCAGCTGACGGCCGGCGACGTCCTTGTCGTGAACACCTCTGCCACTGTGTCTGGCCAGCTCGACGGCGTACGGTCCGGTGCAGCTGTTGTGGTACACATCGCCAACCGGCTCGCCGACGGCACGCGGGTGACCGAACTGCGCACCGCGCCAGACGCGTCAGCGCCACTGCTCGACGGCCGGATCGGCGAGCAGATCTCCCTCCCCGCCGGTGGCTTGGTTGAGCTGATCGCGCGTTACCCAGAGCTGCGAGTGTCGGGAATCGCGCGCCGCCGCGGCGAGGAGGAGGGAGCGGGGGCGTTCTTTCCTCTGCGAGGGACGACGACGGCGGCGGATTCAAAGCGCGATGCGCGAGCAGCTCATCAAAGGGATGGCACTTCACCGACCGGCGTCGGGAATCGGCTCTGGCGTGGCCGGGTCACCGCCCAACAGAGCCCATCGGGATACCTGCGGGAACATGCACGACCGATCAGCTACGGCTACCTCAACGGCTCCTTCCCGATCTCGGAATACCAGACGATCTTCGCCCTCCATCCCGGAAGCGCGGAGATGCCAAGCGCGGCGCGCCCGTTCAGTGCCGAGCTGGTTGCCCGGCTGGTGGCACAAGGTGTGATCTTTGCGCCCGTCACCCTGCACACGGGGTTGTCGTCGCAGGATGCGAGCGAGGCTCCGCAGCCTGAATGGTTCGAGGTCAGCGAGACGACAGCCCATCTGGTCAATTCGAGCAAGGCGCATGGTGCCCGGGTGATCGCGGTGGGCACGACGGCGACCCGGGCAATCGAGTCAGCATCCCAGCCGGACGGAGCTGTAGCGGCTGCCTCGGGATGGACCGACCTGGTGATCTCTCCGGGGCGACCGGTGCGAGTCGTTGATGGGCTCATCACCGGATGGCACAACCCCGAGGCGTCACATCTGCTGCTGGTCGAGTCCGTCGCCGGTGCCGAACTAACCCAGCGTGCTTACGAGGCCGCCGTCGTGGAACGCTACCTGTGGCACGAATTCGGAGACTCCTGCCTGTTCTTTTGAGGCTGCTCGCGCATCGCGCTTTGGAGCCGCCTTGTTCGTCGTCGCTCGCCGAGGAAAAGCGCCTCGGCTCTCTCCTCCTCAGCAGCGGCGCGCGCGATCCCCGACGCTCGCAGCCTGTGTTGAGGCTGCATTGGGACAGCTCAAAAGTTAACGCTCAGGTAACGAGGGGGTGAGTAGGCTCCGCCTTATGGCGGACGTACTTTCCAACTACCGGCCTGGCGAGGCGTTCGACGAGATGATCGACCCTGAGGGCAGCGTGCGGCCCTCCTACCGGGCCGTCCATTCCGCCCTTACTGGGTCAACCTCGGACGACCTCCGGATAATCGCCGAGTCCCTTGCCAACAACTACACCCAGGCTGGTGTGACGTTCGACGTCGGTGGCGTGGAACGGCCTTTTCCCCTTGATCTGGTGCCACGGGTGATCGCATCACCTGAGTGGGAGATCATCGAGGCCGGCGTGGCCCAGCGGGTAAGAACGCTCGAGGCATTTCTCTCCGATATCTACTCCGATGCTGGGGTGATCTCCGACGGGGTCATTCCCAGCAAGCTGGTCACCTCGTCAACCCATTTCCACCGGGCCGTGTGGGGCGTACAGCCCAGCAACGGCGTACGCATCCATGTTGCCGGAGTCGACCTGATCCGCAATCCGGCCGGCGACGTACGCGTTCTGGAGGACAACGTTCGGGCACCGAGCGGCGTCTCGTATGTGATGACCAACCGCAACGCGATGATCACCGCCATGCCCGAGACTTTCGCGAACCAGCGGATCCGCCCCGTGGCTGGTTATCCAACCCGCCTGCTGACAGCGCTGCGCAAGGCAGCGCCGCCCGGTGTGGACGACCCGACTGTGGTGGTCCTCACGCCCGGTGTCTATAACTCCGCCTACTTTGAGCACACCCTGCTGGCGCGCACGATGGGTGTCGAGCTGGTTGAGGGTCGTGATCTTGAGTGCCGCCGCGGCAAAGTCTTCATGCGTACGACGGCCGGCTTGCAGCGAGTAGATGTGATCTACCGTCGCATCGACGACGAGTTCCTCGATCCAGTTCATTTCCGCAGCGACTCGATGCTGGGCGTGCCCGGCCTGGTGAATGCGGTGCGCACCGGCGGTGTCAGCCTCGCCAACGCCATTGGTAACGGTGTGGCCGACGACAAGTTGATCTACACCTATGTGCCGGATCTGATCAGGTATTACCTCCGCGAAGAACCCATTCTCCCCAATGTCGATACCTGGCGGTTGGAGGATGACGATGCCCGTGAGGAGGTGCTGGACCGTCTGGAGGAGCTGGTTGTCAAGCCGGTGGACGGCTCCGGCGGCAAAGGCATCGTGATCGGACCGCGGGCGACCAAACTCGAGCTTGATGAGCTGCGGCGTCGGGTAACCGAAGACCCCCGTGGTTGGATCGCGCAGCCGGTTGTCCAGCTGTCCACTGTGCCGACCTTGATCGAGGACGGCCTGCGCCCGCGCCATGTCGATCTTCGACCGTTCACTGTCAACAATGGCGAGGACGTCTGGGTGCTCCCCGGTGGGCTGACCCGGGTCGCCTTGCCGGAGGGTGAGCTCGTTGTCAACAGCAGCCAGGGAGGGGGGAGCAAAGACACCTGGGTGCTCAGCCCGCCATCGCACCGATCATCGTCGAATCGGGGCTCTACTGAGCACACCGACGATACCGATGATCATGCCCATACGCGGACCCAGGTGCCGCTGACGGTCGCCAAGGTTCCCGTGGCGGTAATGGCGAAATTCGCCGATAGCAAACGGCAGCAGGAAGATCAGCAACAGCAGGCCAGCCTGTGGAGTCAGGGATGCTGAGCCGGATCGCGGAGTCGATGTTCTGGATCGGCCGGTACGTCGAGCGAGCCGAGGATACGGCGCGACTGTTGCAGACCCATCTGCGGCTGATCATTGAGGACACAACCGCGCACGAGGTGGATGCTTGCCGCAATCTGCTGGCACTGATGAGTGTTGATCATGTTGAAGACCCGACGCTGACCGATCTGCTGCGGATTCTCGGCTACGACCCGGCTGAGCCAACCGCGATCTACTTCTGCTTCGCTGCGGCGCGGGACAATGCGCGGCGGGCCCGGGAGGTGATCCCGCTTGATCTCTGGGAGTGTGTGAATACGACGTGGCACCAGCTCCCGACCACGCCGTTCGGGACTAGCGGCGCCAATGTGTTCTTGAACTGGGCACGCGAACGCTGCGCCATGTTCGCTGGCATCTCCCGCGGGATCATGGTGCGCGACGACGGCTGGCAATTCATGTCGATGGGCCGATCTTTGGAACAAGTTGACATGACCTCGCGCCTGGTGGCATCTGCCTCGCTGACGCACGGCAGTACTAAGTGGCCCGCAGTGCTTCGCGGCTGCGGGGGGCACGACGCCTTCCTTCGGACCTACCGCGGTCTGTACACCGACCGGGAGGCGGCGGAGTTCCTCATCGTGGACGCTCTGTTCCCGCGCTCGATCATGCATGGGCTGATCGCGGCGGCCGACAGCCTGCAGCGTGTGGCGCAGAACAACGTGCTGACCGCACGACAGGCCGAACCCGCGCTGCGTTCGCTCGGCCGGCTCCGGGCCCGACTGGAGTACGCCGATCTTGACGACCTGCTCGGCAACCTCAACGAGGAGATGTCGCTGGTGCAGGATGTCACCGCCGAGGTGACCATCGCTGTCTCTTCGAGCTACTTCGCCGCCGAAGAGGCGCCCGCCTGGACCACGAAAGGGACACGCTGAGATGCGGCTGAGTATTGATCATCAGACGGGCTTTCAATACGCGAGGCCGGTCAAGTCTTCATATAACGAGGCGCGGATGACTCCGGCGGCGACCGAAGACCAGACGGTCTGGAGCAGCCGGGTCAGTATCGAACCGGCGGCGTGGAGCTTCAGCTATACGGATTACTGGGGCACTCTGGTCACCACGTTCGAAGTGCATGAAGCGCATGATCGGCTGAGGGTACATGCCCAGGGTGTGGTCGAGACGCACGGAGATGATCTTGCCTGGGACGCCGATCGGCGCGTCGCACCCAATGATCTTGGTTGGCCGGCGCTGCGTGATGGTGCCGTGGTGGACAAGATGACGGAGTTCCTCACCATCAACGAACGGACCCAGCCTCCAACCGAACTCGCGGACCGTGCCGCGACGACCACAGGACGACCACCTCGACTGGCAGCCCTCGACGTGTGCTCCCTGATTCATGATCATCTGAGCTACGAGCGTGGCTCGACAAGAGTGACGAGTACAGCCCGCGAGGTGTGGGAGCTGGGCCGCGGGGTCTGTCAGGACTACAGTCACCTGGCGCTGGGCGCCTTGCGTTCGATCGGTCTGCCCGCGCGTTATGTGTCTGGGTATCTGCATCCCGGCAGCGGTGAGCCGAACAGAACCGTGGAAGGTGAAAGCCACTCGTGGATCGAATGGTGGTGCGGCAGCTGGGTGGCGTACGATCCCACGCTGCGTCGGCGTCTCACCGACGGCTATGTGCGAGTCGGTCATGGCCGCGACTACGGCGACGTCGCTCCGTTACGCGGCACATACTCCGGCGGCCGCTCGGAGATGTTCGTCACTGTCGAGATGACTGAGCTCGGCTAGGCCTCAGACTTTGGCCTGCAGAAACGCACGTACACGTTCCGTCCCCTCGCGATACACACGTTGCAACGGATGCAGAGTGAGCGAAACGCACGTGTACGTGAGTTCCTGCACATACGTTAGTTCCTGCACGAACGTGAGTTCCTGCGCGTACGTGAGTTCCTGCACGGGAAGGCTACGTGTAAAGGGAGCCTCGCCGTGACCGGCTTGCTGACGTCGCAACGAGAGAGGAACGTCGCGGCGTACCTGATCGGGCTGCTGGTTTCTGCGAGCCTCGCTCTCGTCGTCGTTCTCGTTGCTCTGGACGTGCAGTCCGAACGGGTACTCGACTCCGAGGGTCTCAGCTGGTCGCTCGCGGCGCTCTTCGGGCCGGCGGTGTTCCTTGGCCTGAGCAAGCAGGGCTGGGTGGTGGTTGGCCCAGACGGGTCTCTCGCCGATCGCGAGCGATACATGGGCCTTTTCCATGCCCACATCGCTCTGGACTTCGCATTCATCGCGGCGTACGCCTTGCTCGGCTTGGTGATCGTGCTCTTTGTGAAGAGACGCTGGTGGCGGCTGCTCGCCGGCGCGGGCTTGGCAACCCTGGTCGTGGTCGACGTTCTCGAGAACTCCTGGGCGTTTGCAGTCTTCGGAGGTGCCGCCGATTGGATCCCAGCCCTCGTCGTACTGACCAAGATCAAGTGGCTGGTGGTCGCCGCATTGTTGATCATCATCGTAATCGGTCTGGTCGTCCGGACTCCAGGAACATCTGAGGGCAAGCCCGCGGTCGAGGAGAGTAGCCGGAGTCCGCTCAGCCGGGCCTGGAATGCGATCTTGGTGCAGCGGTTCTCACTACTACCCAGCCTGATCTTCTTCGTGCTCAGCGTGACTTCCGGGGCCGCCATCTTGGAGCAGCTCCCCGATGTGGAGCGGGCCTGGGTCGACAGCGGTATCGGTCGCCTTCGCGCGGCCGCCGCGTTGGGCGCAACCCTCATCGTGGCTCTCTCGGTCCTCATCACGACTCGACTTCGCATCGGATTCGCACGACGATTCCGCGATTCCCACCAGGCCTACGATCCCGCCCGGCTCAGATACTGGGTGATCGGACCAGCCGTTGTCGCAGTTGTCGCCGTGGCAGCCCTGCTTGTCGGCCGGACTGGCGCAACGTGGCCGGACTTCCTCTCGGCTCAACCGGGATCATCAGGCGAGCTGCACCCTACGGCTGGTGGTCTTCGTTGGTGTTCCGCTGGTGGCGATCATCGGGGTCTCGCTGTTGCTGCGCGAGATCTGGGCGAACTACCCGAAACGCCGCCGGGAGGTTGATCCTCCCAAGTTCGACGATCACGATGTTGGGGCAGTCACCATCGTCGGAGACATTGCCACGGCGGCCGTCCTCGTCGTGGCCGGTCTCGGCCTGCTCCGTGCTTTCGTCCCAGTGCTTATCTTGCAGAGCCGGTTGACCGAGGTGGACATCGGCTGGGTCTGGCTCTGCGTTGCCATCGGGCTCATCCTCATCTTCCTGCCCTGGATCATCATGATCCTGACAACCCTCTTGCGCGTCCCGCCGCTCCCGATCGCATCCTGGGATCCCGTCCGGACCGGCAAATGGCTGATGGCGGGCTGGGTCGTGATCTTCTTTGTGCTCGGCATGTTCCCCGCGCTCGCCGCTCGGCTGGGGCTGGCGGCAACGGCCGTCCTTGGCATTGGATCTTTGACAGGCATGGTCTCCGCCATGGGCTTGATCATGCAACCGCACGCCCCAGCTGAGGCGTTCCGACTGCTGGGTTTCAAACGCACGCCGTTGGTCACGGTGCTGGCCGTGATCGTGGTACTCGTGACGCTGCTGAGCGGCAAGGGCACCATCCACGAGATGGATCGCGGATTGCCTACCGGGCATGACGACGGTCGCAAGACCATGGTGGAGGCCTTCCGGGCCTGGTCGACCGACCCGGAGGGCTGCGAGCTCGCGGTCGCCGGACGCCGGGTCCGTCCCATGTTGCTGGTGGCGGCCGAGGGCGGTGGCATCCGGGCTGCCTACTGGACCGTACGC
>JBKPBV010000233.1:0-13185 GCA_046727055.1 Actinomycetota bacterium
TCGTCAGCGGGGCACTGGGATCGCCCACCTCGCCACCGCGTACGCGACGCCGTCCGTGATCTTGTTTGGCACAGCTTCCGCAGAGCGCTGGGGTCCGTCGGCCGGGGCTCGCGCCGCTGTGATCTGGCAAGAAATAACCCGCGACCCACACGGCTGGCGGCCGATCCGGCACTTCCCGAGATTGGGCAGCGATGAGGTGCTGAAGGCGGCCGAGGCCCGTCTTAAGGGGGGCCTGAGCCCCGGCCGGGTGCGCTCACCCTATCCAAAAAGCGCCGACAGATAGCCAAAAGACGCAAGAGGCTCGCAAAACGACATCGAATTCACACGCCGAATTCGATGTCGTTCCCGACCACCTACGCGGCAAGCGTGCCCACCGGGCTCGAAATCACCGGCCGAGGCCGGCCCGGTCCACCCGGCGGTGGTAGCGCATTCCGGCTATCCCACCGAGCAACGCGCCAACAAGGCTCACGGCGACGACGCCGATTGCCACGATGACGCCAGCCATGGTGAGCGTGCCCTCGTTCAGCGGGAGCCGTGGGAAGCTGTTCAGCTGAGCAAAGATGTCGAAGCGTGCGCCAGCCAGCCAGCCGGCAACGGCAACCAGAATCGCAATGATCACGGCCCACAGCCACACACCCAAGCCCTGCTTGAGCCCATTGAACCGAGCCATGCGACCGGCGACGTAGCCGCCGGCCAGGTAGGACACAAAAATGATGGCGAGCACCACGATGCCGCCGAGGAACCCGATCGACTCGGTTTGCGCGGTCGCAGTGCTGGTGACATCCACGTTCTGGGTCAGCCCGAGCGCTGCTCCGACACCAGCAGCCACGGCGACCAGCAACACCGCGGTACCTGAGGCAGTGAGCCAGCCGAAGAAGCAGCTGCCGAACTTCATCCCACCGAAGGCGTCCTTCTCCCGGCCCACCACCTGGCGCCGATCCAGCGCCGCGGTCTCGTCGGTTACGGGATGATCCATCCGGGTGGCCCGGGGATCATCAACATTGCTGCTACGGTCGAAATCCGGAGTATTTATTGTGTTACTCATCAAAACCTCCTTCGGAGAAGGGACATCGCCTTCACCGGCCAAAAAGGCTATTACCCGCGGGTCGAGCGAGCAATCAAGCCGGCGTTAGGCGGGTCAGTCCAACGCTGTGAATGTCTCTTGGCTCGTTTCCGGTCGGGGCACCGCGCCAATCACGATCAGCCCGATACCCAACCCCAGCCACAACGAGAACGCCGATGCGTTGCCGCCGAGAAAGCCGCCGCTGCCGCCAGCCAGCAGCGCAACCTGGAGGGCCGCCGCGAGCAGGAAACCGGCGCCCGCGGCGAGTATAAGTGTGAGCTCCTGGAACCAACCGGCGACGACCGCAAGCACGCCCAGCACGAGCGCCACCACTAGGCCAGCAGCGCGTATTTGAACGAGCTGGAAGTTGCCGCCGTCCAAGAACACGAACACTGAGCTGACGATGGAAACCCCGCCCAGCACCATTGCAGCCCGATCCAACGGCCCATGCGAATTCATGATGCCCGCACCAGCCATCGCGCCCACCAGGACGGGGAGTGCTGCCAGCCCGGTCGCAACAGCCCGTCCAAACCGGCGTATCGACCGGCGGCCGTAGCGAAGAGCGCCAAATGCACCAGCAGCATCAAGGCGTACGACCAAAACCACTCGTGCGGAGCATTCAGCACCGACAGCATGATCAGCAGGGTCTGAGCCACCCCAACCAGTGCCCAGAAGCGCGTCGCCAGCCCGATCAACAGGAACGCACCGAGTGAAGCTTCGACCAGCAGGACCATCCAGCCGAAGAACGCGAAGTTCGGCAACACCAGTCGATCCACCAGCCAGGCGTACGGGTAGAAGACCTCATGGGAGACGGCGTAGCTGACGGAGTGGTAGAGCCCAGTCGGGGGATCGCCCCGAACGAAGCCCGGCGGGGTTTTCCACCCCACGTTCTGCAGCCAAAGAAGCCCGACGCCTACCCGCACGACCGCGATCACCGCCCGGTCCATCCGGGACGGCCGCAGCGGGTCGGTACCGGTCGCAAAGTCGCTGACAGCCGCATAGTCGGTGCCAGCCATGAAGATCACCTCGCATCGCTCATTCGATCCCCGGCAGCGAAGGCCAGATCCGTGCAAGAGCATACGCAACTCAGACCGCGATTTCTGGCGCTTCCTCAAAGGCCAGATCCCATTCATGTATAAAGCGGGCAGGCCGTGGTGGTCGAGGGAGGCGCTACGCGCAATTAGGCCGCGGGTAGCGCGTCATCAGGGTCGTTATATCCGCCACGTACGCCCCACATCAGGAGGCGCACCGTTCAGTGCCTCCACCGAGGATGCGGTCTTTCATGTCGAGCTCAGCGTCGAGGTTTGCACAGCTTTCTGAGGGTCCGCACAGATGAGTTTGCAACCCACGCGGACCGTCCGAAAGCCCCGTGAATGTTAGGTTCCTGCTCACCGAAGACGGCGACAGCGGCAGGATACTAGCTGCGCTGTTCCCGCACCGCCTCCTTTGAGGCCTGGGCTTGGTCCCTTACGTCCGCGGCAGCGGCCTGGCCTTCCTGCCTAACGCTCCCGGCGCCCTCGGTAATCACTGCCTTGACCGATTCGGCAGCCTCCTCTGCTGACTGCTTCACACTGTCTGACATATCCCTTGCCACTTCGGTGGCCTTCTCCTTAACTGGCTCCAGGTTCTCCCGCAGCTGCGACACCGCCTCCCGTTCCTTCTGGGTGGGAGGCATCAGGGACGACACCAGCATCCCGAGGCCAAAAGCAATCACTCCGGCGGCCAGCGGGTTTCCCTGCGCCTTCCGCTTCACCGTTGTCGGCGCCCGGCGCACGGCCATGCGTGCCCCAGAGGCTTTTTCGCTAACGGTGTCCTTGGCTGCAAGGGCCTTATCAGCGACGGCCTCTCTGGGCGTCGAAGTCTTATCGGCGACCGTGCCAACAGCTGCGTTGCTGTAGTCATCTTCGTCGGAACCCATGACACGCTCTTTGACGCCGCCCACGGCTTCCTTGACCTTGTCAACCTGCCGCCTGGCCACGCTCTGCGGCTTGACAGTTTCAGCTAGATCATCCACGTCGTTGCTCAATGTCGCGCGCGTCCGTTCGATGTCGGCCCGGATCTCATCCGGGTCGTTGCTAGTCGTCATAGGTTTCTCTCCTCATGTCCTTTGAGTGCGTTTGGAACTTGAGCCAGCGTCTCGGTGGTCTGCTGCAATCCGACCCTCTTCATTTGCGTCCGCGCGACAAGGAAGAGCACCACGCCGGCTACCAGCCAGATCACAGCAACGATTACCGCCCCCAAGCCAGGTCCAGTCGATTCACTGATCTCCACCCACAAGGCGAGTGACAGGAAGACTACGAACAAGAACGCGGCAACTGCAGCGGCGGCAAACATTCCGGCAGCCTGGCCAGCCCGGCTTGTGGACTGGCGCACTTCAGCCTTCGCGAGCGCCACCTCCTGCTGGAACAGAACCGATAGGTCGCGGGTCACATCCGCGAGCGCCTCACCGACGCTTTTCGTTCCGGCGGTTTCCGGCTCGTCTTGGTACTCGCGCCGAGTGGGCGCCTGGTCTGCGTAGTCGGTCATCGCCGTGCCTCGCCTTCCACCGGTGGCGGGTAATACGGCTCATCTGTGGTGGGTGTGATGTTCGGGTAGGCCGTGCCGGTTGCGCGAGGCTGCTCGGGAACTCTCGGCACGCTGGTCTCCTCGGAGCGGGCGCCAGAGCCGCCATCCTGGTAGCTCCGGGTGCCGTACCCGGCGCCGCTTGGCGCGACACTCTCATAATCTCCGCGGTGAATATCGCTGTCATACGCCCGGGCCGGCGTTGGCTCGGTATAGGAATCAACACTGGTGTTTGCCGCCACAGCACCCCGAGTCAGCCGGCCAGCGACCACGCCTGCGGCGGCCGCCAGGGCCAGGAAGGTGACCGGGCGACGCCGCGCAAACCTCTTGACCTCCTCCAGCAGGTCGCCCGGCTCGTGGGTGTCGAGCCAGTGGGCAATCTCATCGCCGCGGTGGGACGCCCGGTAAGCAAGATCAGTCATCGGGCCGGACTCCTCGGACTTCGAGGCCATCGCCCCGATCTCAGACGCCCACGCCTTCACCTTTGCCGCAAGTGCCGACTGCTGGTTGCGGGCCTGGCCCCGAAGCTCTGACCGCGTCTGGTCAAGCAGACTCCGGGTTTGATACTTGGCCTCCTCGGCCACGTTCGAGACCTCGCTCTTGGCGACCTCCTTGACGCCCACGGCGGCATCGGCGGCGGTGTCCTTGACGTTGGCCGCCTCGCTTTTGGCGGTCTCGACGGCCGAGCTCGACCTGGTATCTGCATCGGCCGGCTCCCGGCCGCCCTCGCTGGTTGCATATTCCAGATCCGAGTCGGCAAACGTGCCAGGCCGCACAGCCTCCCCAAGGCGCGGGTCAGGTTGCTCGACCCCCGGGTCCACAGGCCGGCCCGTCGGGTCATAAGTAGGGCTCGTCACGACTTTCTCCAATCGATCGATGTGATGGGAGCTGGGTACCCTCGGCTAGAGAAGTAAAACTAGGGAAATAACAAATCCCCGAAACGTGTGCGCAAGTGATCACTGGATGATCATGATCGGGGCTTGAGCATGATCTTGACTGCGCCGTCAGCCTTCCGCTGGAACATCTCGTACGCCACAGGAGCCTGCTCCAGCGGCAGCCGGTGTGTGGCGAACTCGTCCACGCCGAGCGGATCCTCATCGGTTAGGAACGGCATGATGTCCGGCACCCAGCGCTTCACGTTGGCCTGACCCATGCGCAGCTGGATCTGCTTGTCGAACAGCGACATCATCGGCATCGGATCGGCCATGCCGCCGTAGACGCCCGACAGCGAAACGGTGCCGCCACGGCGCACCGTCTCGATCGCTGTATAGAGCGCGGCAAGTCGATCGAGGCCCGCCTTCTTCATCAGCGGCTCCGTGACCGCATCGGGCAGGTGTGCTGTGACGCGCTGCGCGAGCTCGGCGCCAGGTGAGCCGTGCGCCTCCAGGCCCACTGCGTCGATGACCGAGTCCGGCCCACGTCCGTCGGTCAGCTCGCGTACTACATCGGGAAGATCATCCTCGTGCTCCCGAAGGTCAATCACCTGGATCCCGCGGTCTCGCGCCCGCGCCAGCCGCTCGTCGACCAGATCCACGGCAATAATCGTGTCAATCCACTTCTGCTGGGCGATCCGGCTCGCCATGTCACCAATTGGGCCGAGCCCTAAGATCAGCAGTGAGCCGCCGTCGGGCACCCCCGCGTACTCCACCGCCTGCCAGGCCGTCGGCAGCACGTCGGATAGGTAGATGAAGCGGTCATCCGGCGGCCCCTCGGGCACCAGGATGTGGGTGAACTGGGCTTCCGGTACCCGTAGATACTCGGCTTGGCCACCAGGCACTTGCCCGTACAGCTTGGAATAGCCGAACAGCGCGGCGCCGCTGCCTTCCCCCCGCACCTGAGTTGTCTCGCACTGGGTAAAGAGCGAACGTTCGCACATCCAGCAACGGCCGCAAGAGATCTGGAAGGGCACCACAACCCGGTCGCCAGGCCGGATCTTGCTGATCTCGGGACCGACCTCCAGCACAATGCCGATGACCTCGTGGCCTAGCACGTCTCCGGGGCTCATGAATGCGCCCATGGTTTCGTACAGATGAAGATCGGAGCCGCAGATATTGGTGCTGGTGATCTTGATGATCGCGTCGTTCGGTTCTTTTATGATCGGGTCAGGGACGTCTTCCACCGAGACGTTGCGGTGGCCTTGCCAGGTAACTGCTTTCATCGATGCCTTAAGCCTTACGCCAGTCGTCGCTGGTCAAATGTGAGCCGGCTTGCGGGCCCATCTGCAGCATGCCACCATCGACGACCCACGACGCGCCAGTGACGTAACCGGCCTGAGGACTCGCCAGAAAGGCGATCACTGCAGCAATCTCGCGGGCATCACCCGGCCGGCCAAGCGGGATGCCTAACCGCTCCTCCTGGTGGGGATCACGATCCTCTTGCCCCGTCATGGGTGTGGCAATCTCGCCCGGAGCGACCGCGTTTGCGGTGATCTGGTACTGACCAAGCTCCAAGGCGAATGTCTTGATCAATCCGCCGATGCCGTGTTTGGCCGCGTCGTACGGGCCGAACCCCACCCGTGGCTGATGCTCATGGACGCTGGTGACCGCGATCAATCGGCCGCCGTTTCCGGCCTTCACCATGCGCTTGGCAGCCTGCCGCATACAAACGAAAGTGCCGTCCAAGTTGGTGGCGATGATCTTGCGCCACTCGTCATAAGAGGTGTCGGTAAGGAGCATCGAGTCTCCGGTACCGGCATTGTTGACGAAGACGTCGAGCCCGCCGAGATCGTCGATCAGCAAGTCGACGGCGACGGCGCAGGAGGGCAGATCGGTGTAGTCGAGCTGCTTGACCAAGGCCTTACGCCCATGTGATCGCACCTCCTCAGCCGTCGCCTCGGCGCCTTCGGAGTCCGAGTGCCAGGTAATGCCGACGTCCATACCCGCCTCTGCCAGGGCAACTGCCGTCGCCTTGCCGATTCCGGAGTCAGAGGCTGTGACGATCGCGTAGTGGGGATCAAAAGTCATGCGTCTGGTATTCCCTGCCACTCCATACCGCAAACCACGCCGCGATAGGTCGATTACGAGGCAGCTGGCAGCCGGTCCGGTACGCCGATGATCACACGCAGCTTGACCAGTAGCCGCGACAGCAGCCGCGACACTTGCATCTGGCTGGTCCCGATCTCTTCGGCGATCTCGGACTGGGAGCGCTGCTCATAAAATCGCAGCCAAATCAGTCGCCGCTCCTCCACGGTCAGCTGAGGCAGCGCCTCTTCGATGATCAGCCGCGCTTCCGTACGGTCAATGTCATCGTCCGTCTCGTCCGAACAGAAGCAGATCCCTCGTGTCATCGCCGCATCGATCGAGGAGGTGCTGTAGCCCTGGCTTGCGTAGCAGGCCTGCTGCACCGCACCGACTGGTTCACCCAGCTTCTCGGCGAGATCTCGGGCCCGCGGTACTGCGCCCATTTGCTGCACCAGGGTTGGCCACTGCCGCCAGATTGTCGAGGCCAGCTCCTGGGTCGGCCGGGGCGGACGTACCACCCAGCCATGATCACGGAAGTGCCGCTTGAGTACGCCGGTGATCGTCGGTACCGCAAAGCCAACGAACGAGCCTTGGTGCGGATCGAATCGCTGGCAGGCTTCGACCAGTCCAGTACGCGCGACCTGGAGGAGGTCTTCCTCGTCTTCGCCGCGATGCGTGAACCGCCTCGCCAGCGTTTCAGCCAACCAGAGATGGGAAGTCACAACCTCATCCAGGATCTTTTGACGCCTGGCCGGACCGACCGTCTCGGCTTCCAAAAGGAGCTCGTGGGTACGTTCGGCGAGTCCTGCCTGCGGGGACTGTTGGCAAGGTGACTTAAGAGGAATCTCACAGATTGCCATCAGCGCGACACCCTTCAGCGATAAACACAGGGCGTGGCGCGCTTCTCGGCCACATCTCGATCGAACCACTCGGAACGCATCGGTTGCAATTCTCTGACCTGTCCAGAAAGCGAAAAAGTCTCTGAGAAACCTTGTTGCGTTCACGGTCAATCCAACCGCGGTGTCGGTCGCGACTGTCCGTTGAGCGCAGCCCTCCTTCTTCTGATGCTGCTCGCGATTTGCCGACGCTCGCAGCATGAGAGCTGCTAAATGATCATGAAACGTGCTCGGTGACGCGCCGGATGTTTGAGCCGCAGGCGGCTCTGCCGTGCGTTTGCCACCAATCAGTGGAGACGCTCAACCAAAGGGCAGCCCGAACCGTGCGTTTCCCACCAAACGTGCGGAAAAATTGGGCTGCAAGCGGCTTGGACCGTACGTTTTCTACCAAATGGGCGGAAACGATCGAGCGCGCCAGCCCAACCAGACGCTGCCGCCGTCTAAACCTCGAGAATCATGTGCTCCATCTGGCAGCCCAAATATGCGAGGAGTTCTTTTGCGGCCGGATGCGTTGGCTTTCTGGCCGATTGGGTAAGTCGCAATCAGGATGGCGGCCGGAACCTAGGATCTGCTGCCGTCCAGGCCCCGTGGCTGAGCAGACATGCTGCGGGGCCGTTCCGTCTTCCTCGTTCTTTTCCTTCAGGGCAGGGCTAAACTTCGCACTGGTTTCTCCAATCGGACTCCGCCCTGTGTCTGCGGACCTGACGCCATCGAGGTGACATGGTCTCGCAGCAGCCGCCGACCCAGGCTGGCTCAGCCTCCGAGAGCGTCGACGCCATGACTCGAGTGGCGCAGTTAGAGGCCGAGATCGCACAGCTCAAGGACGCCTTAGCCCGGCGGCAGCAGATCGGAGTGGCGACCGGCCTACTGGCCCAACGCTTCGGGATCAGTCCGGAGCGGGCTTGGGCATTGCTGGTACGCCTCTCCCAGAACGGCCATGTTAAGGTCCGAGACATCGCCCAGACTCTGATTGATGCGCACTCCGGCCGGCTCAGCCAGGCGGAGGCTGAAATCCTCACCCTGATGGAGAGGCACCTGCCCGACGGCGTCCACCTCGTGCAGAACCAAGGCGACGGGCACCGGGACATCCGCGAAAGGCACTCATGATCCGCGCGACAGTCCATGGCGATTGATCCGGACGCCCTCGCAGCTAGCATTCGCCGTCTCGCAACCCTGGGCAAACCAGGTACCAGCGTGGTGGAGGCGTTGCGACATGTCACCGAGGCATGCGTAGACCTTTTCGGTGTCACAGGCAGCGGCATCATGTTGGCCGACGAGCAGAACGTTCCGCGCTACGTGGCTGCGTCTGATGGGCCGGGCCGCATGCTCGAGGTAGCGGAAGACAATACCGGCCAAGGTCCCTGCACTGAGGCATTCGTCAATAACACCGTCGTAGCCAGCAGCGACGTGACGGCGGAACGGCGCTGGCCGGATCTCGCTTCCGCTCTCCGCCCCCACCCCGTACGCGCGGTCCTGGGGCTACCGGTGCGCCTAGGTGGTGTCACCGTCGGCACTCTCGACGTCTTTTACGACCACGCACACGTTTGGCAGGACGACGAATGCCAGGCGTTAGCTCGCTACCGGGACGTCGTCGAGTCCACCCTGGCGGCTGCTGTCGCCGCCCAAAACGCCGGGGAGCTGGCCGCCCAGCTGCAATACGCGCTGGACTATCGCGTGATCATCGAGCGTGGCGTCGGCTACTTGATGGCTCGCGATCGGGTGGATTCGATGGCTGCTTTCAACAAGCTTCGCCGCGCTGCCCGCGACACCCAAAGCAAGATCGGCGACGTGGCCCAGCGGCTGATCTCCACGGGTCGGCTGCCGACCGAGCTCTCTCGGTCGGCGAGTCCGTGATTTCGCTGCTGCCCGCGACGCCCGATTGCGCGCCCGCGCACGGCACTAATCGGCCAGCCGCTCGACCATCCGATGCAGCTGCTCGGCGTACGCGGTCTGGAACTGTGGCGAGTCGGTGGCCAAACCGGTGATCCGCCGGGCGATCTGCGGGATGACGGTCGGCGCGAGTGCCGCGGCGAAGAGCATCAGCAGCACGTACGCCGGGTCCAGCTCCTCGGCCAACTCGCCGGCGCGTTGCCGGCGCCGAACGTCCTCGACCATCTCGGTGAAATAGGGCTCGGGCCCGCCGGCGTCGTTGCCGCTGTCGGCCAACCCGTCCCAGGCGAGGAGCCGCGCGAAGGTTCGCTGTTCGACGTTCAGCCGTAGAAAGGCGGCCACCACGTCAGCAATCGGCAGATCCGGCTGGTTGGCGCCGGCGCTGATCTCGCGCCAGCGGTCTTGGAGCGCCCGGTAGAGGCCCTCCTTGCCGTCGAAGTAGTACGAGATCAGCTGCTGGTTGACCCCTGCTCGGGCGGCGATGGCGCTGATCCGTGCGCCGGCGAAACCATACTCGCCGAACTCGACCACAGCGGCGTCGATGATGCGCGCGCGAGTGCGCTCGGGATCACGCTTGCGGTCCTGGCCGCGGGGGGATCGGCGGGGCTGGATCATGACGACATCGTAACAAAGTCATGTGAATGCACAACTTAATCAAGTAATCATTTGACAAATCCATGTGTTCGAGTGAGACTTGCTTGCATGACCACTCTGCAGAAGCTCGACGTCATGATCATCGGCGGCGGTATCGGCGGCCTCTGCCTCGCGCAGGGCCTGCACCGCGCCGGGATCCGGGTGACGGTTTACGAGCGCACCGAGGCCCGCACCGACTGGCTGCAGGGCTACCGCATCCACATCAATCCGCACGGCAGCCGCGCCCTGCACGACTGCCTTCCGCCCGCGCTCTGGCAACGGTTCCTGGACACCGTCTCGGTCAACGACGGCGGCTTCGGCTTCACCACCGAAGGCCTGCACGACCTGCTGCGGTTTGCCGGCGCGGAGATCCTGCCCGATGCAGGCCCTGCCGACACGCATTACGGCGCCAGCCGGATCAGTCTTCGAGAGGTCCTGCTGTCCGGACTCGACGGGGTTGTATGTCTCGGCAAAACCTTCGAGCGCTACGAGGTCACTGCCGACGGACGGGTCGTCGCGCACTTCGCAGACGGCACCTCGGCCACCGCAGACGTGCTGATCGGCGCCGACGGCGCGAACTCCCGGGTACGGCAGCAGCTACTCCCGCACGCCGAGCGCATCGACACCGGCATCCTCGCTATTGCCGGTAAGCACCGCCTGGACGGCGCCGAGCTGCCACGCATCCTCCGGGAGGACGCCAACATCGTTATCCCGACCGGCCGCGGCTTCTTGTTCACCGCACGCTGGCAGCCCGACCGCAACGCCAGCGCTTCGGAGTCCGCGCCGCGGGACTTCCTGCTCGACAACACCGCCGCGTACACCTTCTGGGCGTACGCAGACGCAGCGTCACAGTTTCCGGCAGCAGCCATCGAAACGATGGGCGGTGCCGACCTTTTGCGTATCGTGCTGGACCGTACGGCCGGGTGGGCGCCGGGCCTTCGGGAGCTCCTTGGCGGCTCGGACCCGCAAACTGTTAATTCGGTTCGGGTCCGCACCGCGACCCCTGTCGATGCATGGCCGACTGGACGGGTGACGCTGCTCGGCGACGCTATCCACAACATGACGCCGATGGCTGGGATCGGTGCCAACACCGCGCTCCGCGACGCCGATCTGCTGCGCCGCCGGCTGATCGCGGTGGCCGCCGGCGAGCGCGAGCTGCTGCCGGCGCTGCACGACTATGAGGCCCAGATGCGCAAGTACGGCTTCGCCGCGGTAGAGCAATCTCTGCGCAGCGCCCGGCAAGCCGGCTCAGCCAACCGGCTCGCCCGCAGCGCCTTCCGCATCGTCCTGCGTACGGTCGCTGTCACGCCACCGCTCCGACGCCGCATGGCGGCATCACTCGGCCGGTGACACGCCTCCCTTTAGCAACGCTCAGCCGCGCAAGGTCTGACTGGGGTGGGTCCCGTAGCGCCTCCGGTAATCAATGGCAAACCGGCCAAGATGGGTGAATCCCCAGCGCGCTGCCAGCGCGGCCACGGTCGTCCGGCCGGGTTCGGCATTCTGCAAATCCCAGTGGGCCCGGTCCATCCGAACCCTCCGCAGATGAGCCAATGGCGTCGTATCCAGGTGACGGCGGAATGCGGCTTGCAGACCGCGAGGGCTTAGTCGAGCGGCTACGGCGATTTCGTTGAGAGTGATCGGCTCACCCGCGTGCTCGTCGATGAAAGACAGCGCACGTCGCAGCGTTTGCGGCGTGTCACCAGCGTAGGAGACCGACTGCGCGTCGAGCGTGGAGTTGGGGAAGCACGCCAAGACTGCGCTGCTCACCAGCCATCCGAGTTCTCGTCGGGCCAGGGGAGCGGCGGTCAGCAGTGGGCTTTTGCTGACGACACTTTGTACATAGCGGATGGTTTGGGACCAGTGGCGACTGGCGGCGGGTGTGATGGGCCGCGTGAAGTCGAGGCTGACTGCCTCGCGATCTACCAGCCCTAACGCGTCACGTTGCAGGTCCTCGAATGCCAATGTGGTCACAATTGCACCAACTGAGTTCCAGGCAGCAACGTAGGGCCGATCCGGTGGCAGCAGGAAGCATTCACCAATTCGCAAGTTGATACTCTCCGGCCCGATGGATAACCGCGCCGGCTCGCCGTTCCGATGCTCGACGATCGCGAGATTTCGCAGACCATCGAAGACGTCGACGACGACGGCCATCGAGTGCGTCAGGCGCCCAAAAGTCATTCCGTCGAGCCGGGTGACGTCGCAGGAGAAACGGAAATTCTCACTGCTTCCTGAAATCTTGAGGTGATGGTCCGCATACGCCTTGCGAAGCCATGCGTGCGCCTCGTCGGGGTCGTGGCTCCGGAACTCCTCATGCTCGACGCTCTGGATGCGCTCACCGACCTTTCGACGATGCCCCTACCTGCACTTTACGACGGGTTCTTGTCGACTCCGTATCGCTGCAGAAGGTCGTGCTGGATACTCAAGTCAGGGCTTGTCCTCGATGCCGTCGACGTCCTCCATCAAGATCAACGCCCCAGCGGGCCGATCGGATTCGCCTTGCAGCGCGGTCACCGTGATGCGCAGGTCGATGCTCCGCCCTCGGCGATTCACCGCGCTCAGCAAGCGCCCAACGATAGCGGTCTGCTGCCCGTTGATCACCGAACGCAGCCAGGGATGCAGCTCAGCGGTGGGTAGGCCGCTGTCGAGGTTGAGCAGGTGTTGTCCCACAGTCTCTTCAGCACGCAGGCCCCAAAGCTCGTGCGCCTGTTGGGTCCAGACCTGCACCACCAGGTTGCGGTCGAGCACGATTACCGCGGCCTCGAGACTCCCCAGGATTGACTCCATGAACGTATTGAGGTCGGTGATCTCGATGCTTCGATCCCGCAGTTCCTCATTAGTGGACTGCATCTCGTCGTTGGCGGACTGCAGCTCCTCGTTCATCGTCTCGAGCTCTTCGTTGGTGGACTGGAGCTCCTCATTGGTGGTTTCCAGCTCCTCGACCGTGCTCTGCAATTCCTCGTTGGTCGTCTCGAGCTCTTCATTGGTGGATTGAAGTTCCTCGTAGGCGAGCTCGAGCTGCCGGTTCGCAGTCTCAACTTCCACTCGGAGCTGCCGAAAGCGGGTTACATCGGTGAAGCTGATCGACACTCCGAGTACCCCACCGGCGTTGTCCAACAGCGGCACCAGGTGTACGTCGACATAGACCTGTCTCTTATACACATCTCCGAGCCCACGAGACGGT
>JBKPBV010000234.1:0-10442 GCA_046727055.1 Actinomycetota bacterium
GGCCTGGGCGGCGTAGCCGCCGCCAGCCAGGTGTCAACAATCCAGCTGCTGCTACCGCTCCCGGTTGCCGCGCTGGCCGTTCTCGCGACGCTCAGGTGGTGGCGGCGCGCCGAGGCGCGTTGAACAGTGCCCGACTCGGGCCCGTCAAACGGCACTTTCTTGAGCGTTCATGCGCGCTGCACGGTTTTCTTTGGTCTCGAATGCCGGCGAATGCCTCGATATCGCCAGCCTCGGCAAATCACGTTCTGCCGCGGCAGGCCTAACCACAAAACGACAACTCTCAGGTGGAACAGAGGAATGGCCTAAGCGCGCCAGTGCGTCACTCCTCCGCTACGACGCTGAAACTCCTCGATGAGACGTCGCAGCTGGAGTCACCAATCTGGCGCGGCGGTGCTGATGGACATCAGTCACGATACTTTTGTTCAATGACTGAGTCTGATCGATCAGTGCTGCGTCGGCTGGCCGATGATGGTAACGAGGAGGCGGCGGATCGGCTGGCCGAGCTGGCCGCAGAGCGCGGCGACCTCGGGGAGCTGCGGCGTCTGGTGGACGACGGTAACGAGAACGCCGCGGATCGGCTGGCCGAGCTGGCCGCAGAGCGCGGCGACCTCGAGCAGCTGCAGCGTCTGGTGGACGACGGTAACGAGAACGCTGCGGATCGGCTGGCCGAGCTGGCCGCAGAGCGCGGCGACCTCGAGCAGCTGCAGCGTCTGGTGGACGAGGGCAACGAGAGTGCTGAGAGTCTGTTGTCCGAGTTGATTCGCAACATCAAATAGTCCCTGGCCGGGGCGCGCGGGCGCAGCGCCACCTTGTACCCGCTTGACGAAAGAGTTCCGGTACCTCCTACATGATCATCTTGGTGGCTTGGCTCGTGGGTGGTTCCGCGCCGCTGTCGTGCTTTGGCTCGGTCGTGCCGGATCGGGTGCACGCGCAAGATGTGGCCGTCGCAGGAAAGCTGCACCGAACCGGCGACGATGCAGACTTCGGCGCTGCGGCCGCGCCAGCCGTTGCCGACCCGGTAGTTGGTGCCGGCGAACGACACATACCCGGAGGAGTCCACCACCCGGCTGACGGTCACTGCGTCCGTGGCGCGCCGCGGACGACGGCTGCCCAGCCGCAGCCGGACCTCCTGCTGTGGGTCGCCGGTGTCGGGTTTGCGGCGTTACACGTGTTCGGCGACCAGCACGTCGCGGTGGAAGATCCGCACTGGATGGTCGGCGGCGACGGCCTCGACTGGTTCCCCGGCCACGATCGGCACCCGGTAGCGGAACCTGCCTAAGAAGATTAGGCCGTGCTGGTCAAACCATCGCTGCACTCCGGGCAGCCCCAGCATTCTCTTCAGTTCTCCAGGTTTCCACCGGGCGATGTGATAAGTCCACATCTCCCCCACGGTCGTTGCCTATGCGGAGGTGGCCGCGAGCCTGATGGCGCGCCCGGCTCACGGCTTCGTATTGGGATCGCGTCAAGAATCGCCGGCCCGGCGTATGGATCGCGTCAAGGCTCTGGAGAGACCAGGGCGCCCGCGCTGGTATGTCCCCGTACGCAAGGAGGAGATGCCCGGTGCCTGACCTGCTGTTCGTGATCTTGACGGTGGCCATGTTCTTCGTTCTCGCCCTCGTAGTCCGGGGAGCAGAGCGGCTGTGAGCGGGGAGAACCTCGTCGGGCTGATCGTCGCTGTCGCCGTGATCATCTTCCTGATCGCGGCCCTGCTCTTCCCTGAGCGCTTCTGATGAGCACGGGCACCGCCGGATTTCTCTTCGTGTTGATCCTGACGGCCGCCCTCGCGGCGGCCTACCGCCCGTTGGGCGACTATCTCTACCTCGTCGTCAACGGTACGAAGCAGTCACGCGTCGAGCGCGGTGTGTACCGCCTGGTCGGGGTGAACCCGGCGGCGGAGCAGACGTGGGGAGTGTACGCACGCAGCGTGCTTGCCTTCTCCGCAGTGTCGATCTTGTTCCTGTACGCCTTCCAGCGCCTGCAGGACAAGTTCTGGTTGTCCCTGGGATTCGACCCGGTCCCGTCTTCGACGGCCTGGAACACCGCTGTGAGCTTCGTGACCAACACCAACTGGCAGTCTTACTCCGGGGAGTCGACGATGGGTCATCTGGTGCAGATGGCCGGGTTGGCGGTGCAGAACTTCGTATCGGCCGCGGTAGGCATCGTGGTCGCGGTGGCCCTGATCCGCGGCTTCGCCCGCCAGCGCTCCGACCAACTGGGCAACTTCTGGGTGGACCTGACCAGGATCACCCTGCGTGTCCTGCTGCCGATCTGCGTGGTGGCCACCGTGGTGCTCATCCTCGGCGGCGCGGTGCAGAACCTGTCCTCGGGAACGGAAGTGACCACGCTCGCCGGCGGCTCCCAGACCGTTACCGGCGGCCCGGTTGCCAGCCAAGAGGCGATCAAGGAGCTGGGTACCAATGGCGGTGGGTTCTACAACGTGAACTCAGCGCACCCGTTCGAGAATCCGACGAACTGGACCAACTGGATCGAAAATTTCTTGCTTCTCCTGATCCCGCTCAGCCTGCCCCGGCTCTTCGGTCGGATGGTGCAGGACAACCGCCAGGGCTACGCGATTCTCGCTGTCATGGTCGTCCTGGCGGTCGCCAGTGTGGCGATCACCAACGCTTTCGAGCTAGCGGGGAATGGGACCGTGCCACAGGCTGTGGGGACGGCGATGGAAGGTAAAGAGGTCCGCTTCGGCGTCTCGAACTCCGCTACCTGGGCCGCCTCCACAACCCTGACCTCGACCGGGGCGGTGGACTCGTTCCACGATTCGTACACAGCGCTCGGCGGGATGATGCTGCTGGTCAGCATGATGATCGGTGAGATCGCCCCGGGCGGCGTCGGTTCTGGTTTGTACGGCATGCTCGTGGTGGCGGTCCTGACGGTCTTCGTAGCCGGCCTGATGGTTGGCCGTACGCCGGAGTACCTCGGCAAGAAGATCCGTGCCCGCGAGATCAAGTTCGCTTCGCTGTACTTTCTGACTACGCCCGCCCTGGTGCTCATCGGCACCGCTGCGGCGCTGGCTACCGGCAATAGCAGCACCGCGCTGAATGTCGGCCCGCACGGTTTCTCCGAGGTGCTCTATGCATTCACCTCGGCCTCCAACAACAACGGCTCGGCGTTCGCCGGCATCACGGTCAACACGCCATGGTGGAACACCGCCCTTGGTCTGGCCATGCTGCTCGGGCGATTCCTGCCGATGATTCTGGTGCTCGGCTTGGCCGGTTCCTTGGCTCGGCAGCAGCCGGTCCCGGCCGGCGCCGGCACGCTGCCGACCCACCGGCCGCTGTTTATCGGCATGGTGGTCGGCGTCGTAGTGATCTTGGTAGCCCTGAGCTTCTTGCCCGCCCTCGCCCTCGGCCCTCTGGCCGAAGGTCTGTGACGACAGTTGAAGGAAGAGGAGATGTCAGTCACCTCCGCGGACTCCGCGCAGGAGGTTGTGCCCACCCACCGGGTTGCCGGCGGGCTCTTTGAGCCGAGGCAGCTCTGGACCGCACTGCCGGGCGTCTTGCGCAAGCTGAACCCGGCTACCCTGTGGCGGAACCCGGTCATGTTCATCGTCGAGGTTGGCGCCGCATTCACCACTGTGCTGGCGATCATCGACCCGTCCGTGTTCGCTTGGTTGATCACCGCCTGGCTATTGCTCACCGTGCTGTTCGCCAACCTCGCCGAGTCGGTCGCCGAGGACCGTGGAAAGGCGCAGGCCGCGACGTTGCGCCGGGCCAAGCAGGACACCGTAGCCCGACGCCTGAGTGGTTGGAGCGCCGGCGCCGCCCCGGGGACGTACCAGGAACAGGCAATCGACGCCGTCGCGTTGCAGCAAGGCGACATCGTGGTTGTCGAGGCCGGCCAGATCATTCCCGGCGATGGTGATGTTGTCGAGGGGATCGCCAGTGTCGACGAGTCGGCGATCACCGGAGAGTCTGCGCCGGTCATCAGGGAGTCGGGCGGCGACCGCTCGGCGGTCACCGGCGGGACCCGGGTGCTGTCCGACCGCATCGTGGTCAAGATCACTCAGCGGCCCGGCGAGAGCTTCATCGACCGGATGATCGCTCTGGTCGAGGGCGCCAACCGGCAGAAGACCCCGAACGAGATCGCGCTCAACATCCTGCTCGCGGCGCTGACGATCATCTTCCTGCTCGCCGTGGCAACCATGCAGCCGATGGCGATCTTCGCCAAGCAGTGGCAAGCAGCGGCACCGGATACGGTCACGCTGACTGGGAACGGCGTCTCCGGCGTCGTATTGGTGGCCCTGCTGGTGGCCTTGATACCAACAACCATCGGGGCTCTGCTGTCCGCGATCGGCATCGCCGGTATGGATCGGCTGGTACAGCGCAACGTGCTCGCGATGTCGGGCCGTGCGGTGGAAGCGGCCGGTGATGTGAACACGCTCTTGCTCGACAAAACCGGCACGATCACCCTCGGCAACCGCCAGGCCACCGACTTTGTCCCGGCGGACGGTGTGTCCATCCAGGATTTGGCTGATGCATCCCAGCTAGCCAGTCTGGCCGACGAGACGCCGGAGGGCCGGTCGATCGTGGTGCTGGCCAAGAACGCGTACGGGATGCGGCAGCGGGACGAGGGAGTCATGCCGCATGCCCACTTCGTGCCTTTCACCGCGGAAACCCGGATGTCAGGGGTGGATCTGACCATCGACGGTGCCGGTACCCGCTACATCCGGAAAGGTGCCGCCGCCGCCGTCATGAAGTGGGTACGCGATAACGGCGGGCATCCCACCGGCGGGGTAGGACCTGCGGTCGACGGCATCAGCGCCTCCGGTGGCACTCCGCTTGTGGTTGCCGAGCACGTCGACGGCCAGCCTGCCCGGGCACTGGGTGTCGTCCACCTGAAAGATGTCGTGAAGACCGGGATGCGCGAGCGCTTCGACGAGATGAGCCGGATGGGCATCCGAACTGTGATGATCACCGGCGACAATCCATGGACCGCCCGGGCGATCGCCCGGGGGGCGGGCGTGGACGACTTTCTCGCCGAAGCCACGCCGGAGGACAAGATGACCCTCATCCGCTCGGAGCAGCAGGGCGGACGGCTCGTCGCGATGACCGGCGACGGCACCAACGATGCTCCTGCTCTGGCGCAGGCGGATGTCGGTGTATCGATGAACACCGGCACTTCCGCGGCCAAGGAAGCCGGGAACATGGTCGATCTCGACTCCGACCCAACCAAGCTGATCGAAATCGTGGAGATCGGCAAGCAACTTTTGATCACCCGCGGTGCCCTGACCACGTTCTCGATCGCCAACGACATCGCGAAATACTTCGCGATCATCCCCGCGATCTTCGGTGCGGTCTATCCCAGCCTTGCCGCGCTCAACGTTATGCAGCTGCACTCGCCGGCGTCGGCGATTACCTCGGCGATCATCTTCAACGCGTTGATCATCGTCGCGCTGATCCCGCTCGCGCTGCAAGGAGTGCGCTACCGGCCGAGCAGCGCGTCCAAGCTGCTTTCCCGCAATTTGCTCATCTACGGCCTTGGCGGGGTTATTGCGCCGTTTGTCGGCATCAAGCTGATCGACCTGGTCGTCCAGTTCATTCCGGGGATGTGAGAGATGCGTCTGCCCAATTCGATCGCCCAGCATCTGGCCGCGCTGCGGGCATTGCTGGTATTCACCGTGCTGCTCGGACTGGCCTACCCGCTCGCTCTGGTCGCCCTGGCTCGAGTGCCCGGGTTCGCCGACAAGGCCCAAGGATCGCTCGTGAGCGGTGCAGACGGCAATCCGGTCGGCAGCCGGATCATCGGCCAGTTGTTCGTTGACCCTGACGGCAACCCGCTCCCGCAGTACTTCCAGAGCCGCCCATCGGCCGCGGGGGATGGGTACGACCCGACGTCCACATCGGCGAGCAACCTCGGCCCTGAGAGCATCGAGGACACCTTGCCGGTTCCCGGTGCGGTGGACGAGGAAGGCGCCCCGGACGAGGGGAGCCAGAGCCTGCTGACCGAGGTTTGCGCGCGCAGCCTCGCCGTCGGCCAGCTGGAGGGCGTGGACGGTAGCCGGCCGTTCTGCACCAGCGACGGCGTCGGGGCGGTGCTGCGGGTGTTCCGCAGCGAGGGCTTGACCGGAACGGTCACCCGCGCGGTCTCGGTGAACCAAGCCTGCCCGGCCACCCCCTTCACCACCTCTTACGAAGGAGTGAGCGTGGAGTGCGCACAACCGGGTGAGGACTACAGCGGCGGGGTGCTTACGCCGATCCGCGGCGACGCGCCCGCCCCGTCGGACGTGCCGGCCGACGCCGTCACCGCCAGCGGCTCCGGACTTGATCCGCACATCACCCCCGCCTACGCCGAGCTGCAAATTGCTCGGGTGGCCCGCGAGCGGGGCGCGGATCCGGCGCGCGTACGCGAGCTGGTGGAGGAACACACCATGGGCCGGACGCTTGGTCTTCTCGGGGAGCCCGGCGTCAATGTCCTCGAGCTCAACCTTGCCCTGGACCGGGAGTTTCCGACGCGCTGATCAGCCGCCGCCGGCGGGTTTATGGAAGAGAGGGAGGATCTGTCTGTGGCACGTGGACAGCTTCGGATCTACCTTGGCGCCGCACCGGGCGTGGGCAAAACCTTCACCATGCTCGAGGAGGCGCATCGGCGTCGCGGTCGCGGCACGGACGTGGTGATCGGCTTTGTCGAGACTCACGGAAGACAGCACACCGAGGAGCTGATCGGGGATTTGGAGGTGGTGCCGCGCAAGACGCTCGAATACCGCGGCGCCACGTTCACCGAAATGGACGTCGACGCCGTCCTGGCCCGCCGGCCCCAGGTCGCACTTGTTGACGAGCTGGCCCACAGCAATGTGCCGGGCTCACGCCACGCCAAGCGCTGGCAAGACATCGAGGATCTGCTCGATGCAGGGATCACCGTGCTCTCCACGGTGAACATCCAGCACTTGGAGTCACTCAACGACGTGGTGTATCAGATCACTGGCATCGCCCAACGGGAGACGGTCCCCGACGAGGTCGTCCGGCAGGCCGACCAGGTCGAATTGACCGACATGACTCCGGAGGCCCTGCGGCGCCGGATGGCGCACGGCAACATCTATCAGGCGGACAAGATCGACGCCGCACTGGGCAACTACTTCCGGGTCGGCAACCTCACCGCGTTGCGTGAGTTGGCCCTGCTCTGGCTGGCCGACAAGGTCGACGAGCAGCTTGACCGGTACCGAAATGAACACGGGATCGGCGACACCTGGGAGGCTCGGGAGCGGGTCGTCCTGGCGTTGACCGGTGGCCCCGAGGGGGAAACGCTGATCCGGCGGGCGGCCCGTATCGCCGCGCGTACCAAAGGCGCAGATCTGCTGGCCGTACACGTGGTGCGCTCAGATGGACTTGCCGGTGCCGACCCTGCACATCTCGCTCAGCAGCGGCTCCTAGTGGAGAACCTCGGCGGCACCTACCACGAGGTGGTCGGGACAGACATCCCCACGGCGTTGCTCGACTTCGCGCGGGGGGTGAATGCCACCCAGCTGGTACTCGGAGCCAGCCGTCGTGGGCGCGTCGCGCAGATCCTCGCGCCGGGGGTAGGCGTGACCACCGTGGCTCGCTCCGGAGCCATCGATGTCCACCTGATCACCCACGAGAAGATCGGCCAGGGCCGTCGCCGGCCGCTGATCAGCGGCATGGCGTTATCGGGCCGACGCCGACTCGCGGGATTCCTCGGCGCCGCGATCGGCCTACCACTGCTCACGCTGGTCCTTCACATGATGCGCTCCGAGTTGTCCCTGGCGAGTGTGATGCTGCTCTTCTTGGCGGCGGTCGTCCTTGCGGCGCTGGTGGGCGGGCTCTGGCCGGCCTTGTTCGCTGCCGTCGGTGCGTCGCTGTTGCTGAACTTCTTCTTCACTCCGCCGCTGTACACGTTCACGATCGCCGAACGGGAGAACGTGTTGGCATTGATCGTGTTCGTCGCGGTCGCCGTTGCGGTCAGCGCAGTGGTCGACCTGGCTGCGCGGCGAACCCGCCAGGCTGCCCAGGCCAGCGCCGAAGCATCCACCTTGGCCGCGGTTGCCGGCAGCGTGCTGCGTGGTGACCGTCCGCTCACCGCGCTGCTGGAGCGGCTGCGGGAGACCTTCAGCTTGGAATCGGTCACGCTGTTGGAGCGTCGAGCCGAGGTGCCTGGCGGCCCCGAGCTGCAGCACGACCCCGCGGCGTGGCAGATCGCATCATGCGTGGGTGGCCCACCCTGCGCGTTCCCGGGCGAAGGTGACGTCGAGGTTCCCGTCCCGGGAGCCGGCGACCCGGGCAACGGTGGTGAGCTGGCCCTGGTGCTCCGCGGGCACCACCTCGACGCCGACGACCGGCGCATTGTTGAGGCATTCGCTGCCCAGGCCGCTCTCGCGCTGCGGCAAGAACGGCTCGCCGAGGAGGCTGCCGCCGCGCGGCCGCTTGCAGAAGCGGATCGTATGCGTACGGCCTTGCTCGCCGCGGTGAGCCACGACCTGCGCACTCCGCTTGCGTCCGCCAAGGCGGCGGTGACCAGCTTGCGCGGCTCCGAGGTGACGTTCTCCGATCACGATCGCGACGAGTTGCTCGCCACAGCTGATGAGTCACTGGACAGGCTCACGCGCCTCGTTGGGAACCTTCTCGACATGAGCCGGCTGCAGGCTGGGGTCTTGGGTCTGACGGAGGTCGACGTGGGCATCGAGGAAGCCACGCCGCGGGCGCTCGACGAGCTCGGGGAAGATGGCCGGACCGTACGCCTGCGGTTCCCTGACGACCTGCCGACTGTGCGCGCAGATCCTGCGCTGCTGGAGCGGGTTCTGGTCAACGTCATCGGTAATGCGCAGCGATTCAGCCCTCCCGGGCAGCCGCCCACGGTCACGGCCAGCGAACACGATGGGATGGTCGAGCTGCGGGTCATCGACCATGGTCCGGGCATTCCAGAGCTCGACCGCGAAAAGGTCTTCCTGCCCTTCCAGCGCCTCGGCGACCGTGACAACGAAACGGGGGTCGGCCTCGGGCTAGCCCTGTCTCGCGGCTTGACCGAAGCGATGGGAGGAAGCCTCAGACCCGACTCGACTCCTGGAGGCGGGCTGACCATCGTTTTGGCATTGCCGGCTTCCGAGACGGCAGAGGCGGCTCGCGAGGAGCCATCCGCTCCGCTGCCCGACTTCGCCGGCGGCACCAGGGTGTCTCGCCTCCCGCGGAGTCGGGAGGATGCCAATTGACTCGAGTTCTGGTCGTCGACGACGAGCCGCAGATCCTGCGCGCCCTGCGGATCAACCTGCGCGCACGCGGATACGACGTGGAGGTCGCCGCCGATGGGGCGGAGGCGCTACGCGTCGCAGCCACCCTGCAGCCGGAACTCGTCGTACTCGACCTCGGGCTGCCCGACCTGGACGGTCTCGACGTCATTCACGGCCTGCGCGGCTGGACCGCCGTGCCCATCATCGTGTTGTCCGGCCGTTCGGGCAGTAGCGACAAGGTCGCCGCCCTCGACGCCGGTGCCGACGACTACGTGACCAAACCGTTCGGCGTCGACGAGCTCCTTGCCCGCATTCGCGCGGTCACCAGGCGGGTCACTGGGCAGGCCAGCGGCACGGCCTCGGTGACGATCGGCCGCTGGCAGATCCAGCTCGCCGACCGAATCGTCTGCAGCAGCGAAGGCACCGAGCAGGTACGGCTCACCCCAACCGAGTGGAAGCTGCTTGAGATCTTGGTTCAGAACCCAGGGAAGCTGGTCAGCCAGCGCCAGCTGTTGCATGAGGTTTGGGGGCCGCAGTACGGGAGCGAGACCAACTATCTGCGCCAGTACATGGCGCAGCTACGCCGCAAGCTCGAGGACGACCCCTCCCACCCGCGGCACCTGCTGACCGAACCCGGGATGGGCTATCGGCTGTACCTCAATGACGGCGAGCAGCCCATCGAGGTTTGATGCATCACCGGCCCTCAAGGGCCAGAGCCGCGCCGACCTGGTCGGCCAGCAGGCACGCCACCCTGCGCTGTTCGATCGTCGGTCGCGCCACATGTGTCGAGGCCGTCAGCCGAAACTCACCATGCGTGACGCCTGCATTACGGACCACCAAGCGCAGCTCGGAATCAGTGGGCAGGCCATGACGATCGACGTCGATCCTGTGCTCACCAACGGTCACGTCGCCGTCCGGCTCCAAGGTGGGCAGCGGGACGCTCGTCGCTTCCCGGAAGCGCGCGCTGTCGAGGTCAAGCACATCGACCAGCCGCTGTTGCACGTGCTCGATCACGGCCGCCGCCGAAGCGGAACCAGCGCCTATTTGCTCAGCAGCGCTCAGCACACCGGACAGATAGCCCGATTCACGGCTAGCCATGGCCTGCTGGCGACGGCCCCACAGGCAGATCTCGGTGACCGCCACGCCGACAAGTATCAGCAGGACCATTGTCTCGATATCGCTGCGCTCGGTGATCGCGAACTGCCCGTACGGAACGGTGAGGAAGAAGTCGAACCAGGCCGCACTGGAGGCG
>JBKPBV010000235.1:0-12173 GCA_046727055.1 Actinomycetota bacterium
ACCGAGTCTGGTAGCGCCGGCATATTGCTGCTGGCGACGGTGGCGGCGCTTGCCTGGGCCAACCTCGCTCCCGGCGCCTACGAGTCGGCATGGGAAACCCCGGTGACGATCCGGCTCGGAGACGTCGGCTTCACCTTGACCCTGCGCGAGTGGGTCAACAGCGGCTTGATGACCTTCTTCTTTTTTGTGGTCGGGCTGGAGGCACGCCGGGAATTCGACCTTGGCGAGCTGCGACAGCGACGCCGGGCCGCGCTCCCGGTGCTCGCGGGCATAGGAGGCATGACGGTGCCGGTCGTCATCTTCCTGGCCCTCAACGCCGGCCGGGCTTCGGCCGCCGGCTGGGGGGTCACGATGTCCACCGACACCGCCTTCGCCCTCGGGCTGCTGGCGCTGGTGGCGCGCGGACTCCCCGATCGGGTCCGGATCTTCCTGCTCACCGTGGTCGTGGTGGACGATCTCCTGGCCCTACTGGTGATCGCGACTGTCTACAGCGGCCCAGTTGCGCTCCGTCCCCTGCTACTGGCGCTCGGCATCCTCGGCGGCATATTGCTGCTACGCATGGCCCGTATCCGCTACGGGCTGCTCTACTTCCTGTTCGGCGCCGCAGCATGGGTCGCCCTGCAGGCCTCCGGCATCGAGCCGGTTGTGATAGGCCTTGTGCTCGGGCTCCTCACCTCGGCGTACGCACCCAAGCGCGGTGACCTGGAGCGCGCCACCGACCTGTTCCGGCTCTTCCGCGAGCAGCCCACCCCACAGCTCGCCGAGTCGGCGCGGGTAGGGCTAGCCCAGTCGCTGTCGCCAAACGAGCGGCTGCAGCGGGCCTACCACCCATGGACGAGCTACGTGATCGTTCCGATCTTCGCGCTGGCCAACGCCGGCGTCGAGATCAGCGAAGAGTTCCTGGCTCGAGCCGTCACCTCCCCGATCACCCTCGGCATCGTCGGGGGCTACGTGCTCGGCAAGCCGATCGGCATCGTTGGTACCGCCTGGCTGGTCAGCCGGCTAGCCCGGGGGCGGCTGCGGATCCCGATAGGATGGGCGGCGCTCGCCGGGACCGGCGCAATCGCCGGCATCGGATTCACCGTCTCGCTGCTGATCGCAAGCCTCGCCTTCTCCGGGCGGGAACTCCAGGAAGCCAAGCTCGGCATCCTGTTGGCGGCCCTGCTCGCCTCCCTGCTCGCCTGGATGATCTTCGGGATTACGGCTCGACTCTCGCCGGCCCGGCGGACCCGCGCGCTGCTGGGCACGACCGAGACGTTGATAGACCTCGCCGTGCCGGTCGAGGAGGACCGAGACCACATCCGCGGCCCCGCAGAGGCGAAGGTGACCCTCGTGGAATACGGCGACTTCGAGTGCCCCTATTGCGGCCAGGCCGAGCCCGTCGTACGCGCGCTGCTCGCCAACTTCGGCGACCTCCGCTACGTCTGGCGACACCTGCCACTGACGGATGTCCATCCGAACGCAGTGCTGAGTGCCGAGGCGGCCGATGCCGCCGACCGGCAAGGCGCGTTCTGGCCCATGCATGACCTGCTGCTGGAGCATCAACAGGAGTTGCGGCCAGTTCACCTGGTGGGCTACGCCGCCGACCTCGGGCTCGATGTCGACCGGTTCCGCGAGGACCTACGCCGCCACGTCGGCGCCGACCGCATCGCAGATGACGTCGACTCCGCCGGCTCCAGCGGCGTGGCGGGCACTCCGACATTCTTCATCAACGGCCGCCGCCAATACGGCGCCTACGACATCGACACCCTGACCGCGGCAGTCAAGACGGCACAGGCTCAGGCGAAACTCAACCTGCCGGATCGTCCCCGTGCTTGATCAAAAGCTTAGAGGCCTTTGGCGGGCCAAGATTGATGATCATCTTGAGCGCCGTCGCGCGGTTCGCGGCCTTCGACCCGGACCCCCGACAGCGCCGAAAGTAAGGAACACCCGTCATGGTCGAGTCAACATCCACCCAGTGTCAGACCGAAGTAGGAAGATCGTGACACGCATTTCCGCCGGATGAAGGGAGCGGGCTCCGTGACCGAGGATGCGAGCCGCGCCGCATGGCTGCAGGAGGCGCGTTCCTACCTTCGCAACGCCGACCCTGTGCTGGCGCGGCTCATTGACCATCGGCCGGGCTTCGACCCCCGGGCTTGGATGGCTCAGCTGCCACCGATGGATCTGTACGGTGCCCTGCTGTTCCAGGTCACCGGCCAGCAGCTTTCAGTCGCTGCGACCCGCCGGACCCTTGCCCGCATCGAGGTCCTTTTCGAAGGCCATCTCCCCTCACCCGCCCAACTGCTGGGAATAGATCCCGTTAGGCTCCGCGAAGCCGGGCTCTCGTGGCGGAAGATCAACACACTCCGAGACCTCGCCGATCGACTGTCGGATGGCCGGCTGGACGCGAGCATCTTGCGCAGCTTGCCGGACGACGATCTCATGGCAGAGCTCACCGCAATTCCTGGGATAGGTCCCTGGACCGTGCAGGGCGCGCTTATCATCGCGCTCCAGCGAGAAGACGTCGTCCTGCCGGGAGATCTTGCGCTCCGTAAGGCCGTCCAGACCGCCTATCAACTCGACCATCTCCCCAGCCAACAAGAAGTCCTCGCCATCGCCGAGAAATGGCGGCCCTACCGCAGCCTTGCGACCAGCTACCTGTTTTCCGCCGCCTTCGAGCGAACCGAGGCATCGCCGACCTGATTCACTGAGTCGTCGGCGACCGCTATTTGCCCTTCTTCGGGCCAGTGGCGGAGTCGCCTCATCCGCCCGTTATTTGCGGTAACTCCCGTCGCGGAACTCCTCGATGAGTCCTGGGTGGGATGGAGACCAATCGAGCTCGGTTCGAGCCTTGGCCGCGGTGGTGCCCTGATCGAGCAGTAGGAGTTCAGCGAAGTAGTCGCCTAGGCGTTGCCGAGCCTCTTCGTCGGAGCCGGCGACCGCTCCTGGAGCGCCGGCCGCGACGGCGGCCGCCTCGGTGAGTTCGGCTACGGTCGGGTTCAATCCATTGCCGATAACGTAGTAGCCGCGGGCCGTGTCATGCTCCAATACGCGGCGGAAGACGTCGGCGAGGTCGGCAACATGGACTGTCGACCAGTGCTGTTTCCCCGTACCGAGCATGATCAAGTTGCCCTGGCTGTCTCGGGGCGAGCCGAGAGTACCCCAGGCATCCCTCCGCCGCCGTCGCCGTAAGCGACGCTGGAGACAACTACGACCCCGCGCATGTCGTTCACCGCAAGCACTCGGCGTTCGATCGGTTCCTTCCATGCCACCAGCGCCGGCGCCTGAAACGGGGAGTCCTCGGTTATGGAGGTGTTGGCGCCATAGACCCACAGACCGCTGATCTCGATGAAGGGGTTGCCGGTGCCGGTGTACGCATCGATCGCCGCGTCGACCACTGCGGAATCCAGGTCGGCGCTGGTGGCGTCCCCTGGACTGGCTGTGTGGATGGCCCCGTCCGCATCACGAAACAGGCTCACGACCCGCGGCCGATCGTAGAGATCGACCACGGTCGGGTTGGCGCCGCGGGCTGCGACGATGTCGGCCTGATCGTCGTCCCGGACGAGCGCGGTCACGTCATGCCCATGCTTGTACAAATCCGTTAGTACGTGAGATCCGATGAATCCTGTTGCACCGGTGAGTGCCACCTTCATGGCCTGAGCCTCCTTGCCTAAATCCTCACAGCGTCACTTGACGATTCAAGTGAATATCAAATGACTTGAACTGTCAAGTGACCGTGGCAGCTACTACGTGTGCGCGATCGCTGGCTACTGGATCGAAGGTGAACGGACGGCTGTATCACCGCCAGCCTACGCACGCGGCCCAGATCGACTGCTCGAGCCCTTCGACCGCTGACCTCGAGCGTGATCAACAGCCCTCCGGCGCGCAGATACAAGCCGCGAGGAGCGCCGTCAAATCACTTGAAGCGTCGAGTGATCGGTATGCTGATCCCATGACTGAAGCGGCCCGCCGCGGCACCGAGGAACCGCCGGTGAAGTGGCTGACGGCCGCCGAAGTGGACTCCTGGCTCTCCCTGGTGCGGTTGATCACCTGGCTTCCCTGGTCAATCGATCAGCAGCTGCAGCGCGACTCGAACCTAGGGATGGTGGAGTACCAGGCTTTGGCCATGCTTTCGGAGAGTCCACAGCGAACCATGCGGATGAGCTCGCTTGCCGAGGTCACCAACGCATCGCTGTCCCGGCTGTCACACCTGGTCAAACGCCTCGAGGGGCGCGGCCTGGTGCGCCGCGAGCCCGATCCGACGGATGGACGATTCACCAACGCGATCTTGACCGAGAAGGGCTTCCAGACACTCGCCGAAGCAGCGCCCGGACACGTGGCACACGTGCGATCACTGATCATCGACGTCCTGTCCCCCGAGCAGCTGCGGCGCCTCGGCCGCGACGCCGACCGCATAATGTCGCGCATCGACACCTCTGGAATCAACTAGCACTACACCGCATCCCGGCGAGCGACTCGGCGAGCTGATCTCGTCGGTTGGGCTGCGTAGATCAGCGCCAAGCCGAGCATTCCTAGGCGGAAGAACCTCCTGGGCGGCGAGACTGGGCCCTTGCCTGGGGGCCCGGACTGTGGGAGCGGCGAGACTCGGCCCCTGCCTGGGTGGGGCTCGGACTGTGGGAAGAGTCACGGTGATCGGGGCGAGCGGGGTGCTCATGGGCACATCGTGGCAGTCCTCGGTCGGGGGCTCGGGCTCATCCGACATGCCTTCGACTTGGGGCGTCGATGGTGTTGACCGAGATCAGGGTGGTGCCGAGGTCGCGCACCTTGGCGAGCAGGCCGTGCAGCTCGGCCTGGTCGGTCACTGCGCCACGCAGGGTGGTGGTGCCGTCGTCCTCGTGGATGAGGGTCAGTCCGCCGAACCAGGCGGACCAGTACTCGTCGAGGTGTCCCTCGATCCGAAGTTCGTAGTAGGTAGGCGCGTACGGCGCAGGACGTCGGTTCATTGCGACGTCGCCAACGCTGCGGCCGTACGGGCGCGCCCCGCCCGGCGGGCGCGACGGGTCCTGCGGACGGAGGGCCGTCGGATGACCCATTCGGCGACAACCCCATTGATGACCCAGCCGGACGCTACCGAGATTGCGGTGCTCAGATCGCCGGTGCCGAAGAAGGCCTCCCCGATGCCTTGGGTGAACACCTGGGTGCCGGCGCCGACTCCGAGAGCGTAGGCACGGATCATCCAGGCGCGGTGGAGGGGGATGTCACAGCGGCGGATCGCCGTGAACCCCAGAACGATGCTGGCAGCTATCGCCGAGCCGACCAACAGGCGGATGCCCCACAGCAGGCCCCCGCCCGGTGCGCCGGCGTAGAAGAGCGTCATCCAGAGCCCGGAGCCGGCGACGAGCAGGCCAGCCCCGACCAGTACCCGGCCGGACCTGCGGTGCCAGCTCGGCCGGCGGCGACGCACCCGGGCGGAGAACTGGAACGCGCCGAGGAAGGCGTAGAGGGCCGCGGCGAACACGTGCACGACCACGGGCGCCGGGGAGGCGTCGATGCGCGGGTTGGTCGGTATCAGCTGTGGGCCGCCGGCAATCTCGAGCAGCCGCAGTGACCCGGCGATTACCGGGATGAGGCTGAGAACTACCAGCGCCACGGGGACGTGCCGGCTAGACCCGTTCCGGACACCCGGCCGGCGCTGCGGCGCCGGTCGGGTGTACGGGACGGTGCGCTGGCTCATTCGGCACCCGCCGTGGCGAAACGCTGGCTGCCGACTGCAGTCTGCATTGTCGTGATTTCGGTGTCTAAGGTGCGGGCCGAGCGCCACAGCGAGTAGCCGAGGGCGATCATGGCGATGCCGTTCGGGAAGGCCAGGAACCGGTAGAAGGCGTCCGGCAGCACTGAGAGCAGGACGCTGACGAGGCCGCCGACGGCGAGGAGAGCAGCTGCCCAGCGGGCCAGGACGCGCGCGCGGAACAGTGCGACGCCGAAGACCAGGCCGCCGGCCAGGTAGGCGATGCCCTGCGACTGGATGATCGCCTGCAGCGGGCCGATATCGCCCTGGGCGCTGCCGCCGGTCGCCGCGGCGATGAAGCCGTTGACGTAGCCGGGGTCTGTGTCCGCCAGCGACGGGAGGACGTACGCGGACACGAAGGAGGTGCTCACGATGAAGAGGTAGCCGATGCTGAACAGGACGTACCCGAGCAGGCCCAGCGCGCCGATCTGCCTCACCTGGCGGAGGTACATGCCGGTGGCGCCGGCCAGCGCCAGGGCGGCCATCAGTACTTTCAGCGAGTTGCGCACGAGCCACTCGGTTGTCGTGACAGCGGTGAGGTCTGAGTGGGGGTGGTTGATCTGGACGCCGATGAAGATCACTCCGGCGGCGACGGCGGCGGCGGCTGCCGCCCGGATGAGGGTGGTAGGGGTGATGGTCATGTCCGCTTCCTGTTGGGTTGGTCCGTGGCGGTCGCCGCGGGGATAACTGCAACCTAGAAAGCGATGAGGTGACTGTGCGTCACCACATGATGTGAATAACGATGTGACACGAGAAGGCTTAAAGGAGCCCTCGTTCGTGGGCGCGGCGCACCGCCGCGGCGCGGGTGGTCACGTCGAGCTTGGTGAAGATGCGCTTGGTGTGGGTGCGCAGCGTATTGACCGTGACGTAGAGCTGGCGGGCGATCTCGGGTCCGGTGAGCTCGCTGTCCAGAAGCCGCAGCACCTCCAGCTCGCGGTGGCTCAACACCTCGCCCGGGCTCTGCTGCGGCTCGACTGCCGTCTCGACGGAGGCCGTCGCGCGCTCGAGGAGTCGCCGGGCTCGCGGGTAGGCACCGGCAGCCTCCTGTAGGAGGGCCAGCATCGGAGCGCCCTCGTCCAGGTACAGCCGGACGTAGCTGTCCGACTCTGGCGTGGCGGCGGAGCTTTGGCCGAGTGCAGCGAGTGCCTGTGCGCGGTCACCGTGGGCATGGTGGGCCAGGGCCTGCAGTACCCGGATTTCCAGCACGCTGCCGTCCCGCCCAGCCTCCACCGCCGCGGCATGCAGCCGGTCGAGCAGCCCAAGCACCGCCGCGACGGGCGAGGCACTGGCGGCGCCGTCGATTTCCCGGCCTGCCCGGTGCTGGGCGAGCAGGAGCCGGGCCAGAGTCAGGTGCTCGTACTCACGGAGGTAGTCCGGTTCGTCATCGACGCTGAGCGCTCGATCCTCGGCCCATCCGCCCGCCGAGGACAGGTCGCCTGCGGCGATCTGAACACGGGCCTTCAGCGCGGCGATGGGGCGGACATCGGGGTAGAAGCCGGGCCGGTACAGCGCCTCGGCCTGGCCGAGCAGGTGCGTCGCGGTGTCGTAGTCGCCGGCGGCGGCGCAGACCTGGGCCATGACGACGTACCAGCGGTGCTGGTTCTCGGTGATGGAGGCCCGTTCACCGAGGACTCGGGCCGACTCCAGGTGTGCCTCCGCGCTCGTGAGATCGTTCAGCTCGCGGTCGAGCTCGGCCAGACCGACGTGCAGGTCAGCCGTCGCGCGGTATGGCGCTCCGCCCGCAGTGGCCGTTTGCAGCGCCTGCTCGTACAGCCGGCGGGCACGACCCGGCCGTCCCGAGGCGACCCACATGTCGGCAAGCACCACCGTGGTGTCCAGCTCATCGACGAAGTTGCCCGCGGCGTGCAAACTGCGCACCGCCTCGGAGAACGTCGACCGTGCCTCCTCAACGTTGCCGGATGCCCAAGCGGCCAGACCGAGGAAACCGCCCGCGGCACCGCGTACGAAGTGGTCCTCCGGTCCGGCCAGGTCCAGGGCGTGCCGGGCATGGCGTACAGTCCCGGTGACATCGCGGCGGGCTTGCGCCAGTGACGCACGGTAGACCGAAACCGTTGCCGGCGCCGTCCGAAGATCTTCAGTGTCAGCCCACGTCGCCGCCAGGTCCTGGTCCTCGGCGCCTGCGGCCAGCGCCCCTTCGACGTCGTCGAGCCGCGACTCGACCGCGTCCAGGTCACCGGACATCAGCAGCGACCAGGCCGAAATGATGCTGAGGACCGGACTTCGGCGCACCACCGGCTCCGGCAAGGACCGCATCCACGCCATCAGCAGGCCGTCTTGCCGGGTACGGCGCATCTCCGGCAGCGCCTCCTCCATCAGGTACCTGGCACGATCGAAATCCTCGGCGGCGAGCGCATGCCGGACCGCATCCGCGACCATCCCGCGCGCGGCGAACCAGGCGCTGGCCCGCTCATGCAGATCCGGCACCTGTTCGGGATGCTCGGCGAGCAGACGGGCCTGGAGCACGTCGGCGAATAGGTGGTGGTAGCGGTACCAGGAGCGCTCGGTGTCGAGCGGTACAACGAAGAGGTTTCCCCGCTCGAGGTTCGCCAACGTCGGGGTACCGTCGGTGCCACCGGTGACGGCGTCGCACAGCGGGCCGTGAAGTCGGTCGAGGACGGCGGTGCGGAGCAAGAAGTCACGAACCTGCGGGGGCTGCCGTGCAAGAACCTCGTCGGCCAGGTAGTCGATGACGAACCGGTTGCTACCGGTGAACGCCGAAATGAAGCCAGCGACCTCATGGCTGTCGGCGATGCCGCGCAAGGAGAGCGCGGCGAGCTGCAGGCCGGCGATCCAGCCCTCCGTACGTTCCTCCAGCGCGTCCACGTCGGCGGTGGTGAGCTCCAGCCCCATCACCCGGTTGAGGAACTCCCCCGCCTCAGCTGGGGTGAAGCGGAGTTCGGCGGCGCGCAGCTCACTGAGCTGCCCGCGACTGCGCAACCGGGCCAGCGGCAACGGCGGATCGGAGCGGGTCGCCATGACCAGGTGCAGATGATCCGGAAGGTGGTCGAGCAGGAAGGTTAGCGCCTCGTGGACCTCGGAAGCTCCGATCGCGTGGTAGTCGTCGAGCACCACGATCCACTGCTTCTTCGGCTCCTGTTCGCCAGCGCGAGCCAGCTCGTTGACGAGCGGGGTCAGGGCGGCGGTCGCCGAGGCGGTGGACAACGAATCGAGGACGGCCGTGTCGACCTCGAGTTCGGCGCGCTGCAGGGCGGCCACCAGGTGCGCCACGAAGCGGGTGAGGTCGTTGTCGCCGCCATCGAGGGATAGCCACCCGACCCGCGTATATCCCGGCCGCTGATCGAGGTCGGTGAGCCAGGCACTGAGCAAGGTGGTCTTGCCGAAGCCGGCTGGTGCGGACACCAGAGTCAGCCGATGACCTGCATCGAGGGTGCTGTCGAGCCGCTCGGCGACCCTGGGTCGGGCGACGAGCTGCGCGCGCCGAGCCGGCGCGAACAGCTTGGTAGCGAGAACCGGAGTCGACACCATCACCGGATGATAGGAGGCCCAGGGACTTGACGATGCGCTCCTCCTTGGTTGGCTTGGCCTCTAGCGCTGTGAACCATTGCCACACACGCTCAGTAAGTCTCGCGCCGGAAGGAGCTCATGGCACGTATCCTCATCACCGGCTCGGCCGACGGCCTCGGGCGAGCCGGCGCGCAAACCCTCCTCCAGGCGGGGCACCACGTCGTTGTCCACACCCGCAACCGCGACCGGCTCACGGCCGTGCGAGATCTGCTAGACCAGGGCGCGGAGGCCGTCGTCGGAAACCTCGCGGACCTGGAGCAGACGCGCGAGGTCGCCGAGCAGGCGAACGCGCTGGGCCGGATGGATGCCGTGATCCACAACGCCGGGGTCTACACTGGACGCCAGATCCTGCCTGTCAACATCGTCGCCCCCTTCCTGCTCACCGCACGCATCCAACGCCCCGCGCGGCTGATCTACCTCAGCAGCGGCATGCACCGCGGCGGCCGAGCCGTCGTCGACGGCATGGATTGGAGCGGACGCCGCGCGGCAGGCTCCTACTCGGACAGCAAGCTCTTCGTCACCACGCTCGCCGCCGCCGTCGCCCGGATCTGGCCCGAGGTGCTCAGCAACTCCGTCGACCCGGGCTGGGTGCCGACCAGGATGGGCGGACCCGGCGCTCCCGACGACCTGCGACTCGGGCACCTGACACAGGAATGGCTCGCCACCAGCGACGACCGCGAAGCACGGACCAGCGGTGGCTACTGGCACCACCAGCGACTCCGCACACCCCACCCTGCCGTCCATGACGAGCGCTTCCAAGACGCCCTCCTGGGTGCACTCGCACGGCACACGGGCGTGCCGCTCGCATAATGCCGCGGAGCGAGGGTGCGGCCCGCACTAGCCGGCCTGCCTCCGTGACCTGCCCGCCCCTCGTCGCAACTGCGACTATTTTGGCGAGTCTGGCAACCGAATTGAGCGGGGCTTCTTAGGCTCCTGACTAGGGTAAAAGCTGCGCACCCGGAGGGAGTCGAACCCCAACCTTCTGATCCGTAGGTCGCGACGTGACGTGCGAGTTGGTATGCAGTGGCTGTCAAGGACAGTGCCTGACCGCTCGGCACGGTCGCCAATGTGTGCGGGTAGGTATGGGGCCGTTCGTGCCGTCTGGCTCCCAGAATGGCTCCCGGGTTGCCGTTGCCGCCTTGTCAGGCGAGAAGGGCCCGGTGGCAGGTACCGGGGTCAGCCTTACCAGGCGTACGCCTGCGGGGCTTCCCCCGGCCCCGGCCAAATCCGGTCGAGTCGTGCCATTGGATGCGCAGCAGCCAGGCCAGCGCCACGTCCACCGGCTTAGCGCCCAACTCCGGCACGGCCCTTCATGGGCTTCGAGCTGGTTGCGGTGCGCCTCGATGCGCTGCTGCGTCGAGTCGTCGAAGATGCCTCTCTCGGTGGCGGTTCCGAGCACGCCGGCGAGTAGGCCGGCGTGGAGCGGGCTATAGGGGATCAGGCCGATGCCGAGGCTGCGCAGGGCCGGGATCAGCTCCAGCTCCACGGCTCGCACGGCAAGGTTGTACAGGCTCTGCTCGCAGGTCAGGCCCATGAAGTGGCGTGCCGAGGCGGCGCACTGGGCGAGGGCAACATCCCAGGCGGCGAAGTTGCTGCTGCCGACGTAGCTGATCTTGCCCTCGCGGACCAGCTGCTCCATCGCCTGCCAGATCTCCTCCCACGGCGTGGCCCGGTCGACGTGGTGCATCTGATACAGGTCGATGTGATCGGTCTGCAGCCGCCGCAGGCTCGCCTCGCAGGCGCGCCGGATGTGGTAGGCCGACAGCCGACGGTCGTTCGGACCAAGTCCCATCGGCTGGTACACCTTCGTCGCCAAGACGATGTCGTCGCGGTGCCCGCTGCGCTGCAGCCACCGGCCGACGGCCTCCTCCGCGACGCCGTACCCCTGCTTCATGTCCGGCGACTGCGGGCCGCCGTAGACATCGGCGGTGTCGAAGAAGTTGATGCCGCATCAATCGCGGCGTCCATGACCGCGAAGCTGCTCGGTTCGTCCACGGTGAAACCGAGGTTCATGGTCCCAAGGCCGATCCGGCTGACCAGCAGACCGGAGCGGCCCAAGTGCGCGTACGCCATCTCCTCGCTAATGCCGGGAGCATAAGTGCCGTCCTTTCAGCGAGGGATGCCCTCCTGGGGCAGCCCACAGACACGCAACGGGAACCTCCTCGCCCCTACCATCGGATCTATGTGGACAATGCCCCGGTCTATGAGGCGCTCGGCTGATCTAGCTGCGCCACCTGCCTGATTGGTAATCGCCCGGCACTGTGCCGGCAGGGGTTTCAGTTCAGCGGGGCGGCTGTGAAACGGGCCAGCGCGGCAAGCAGGCTGTCTTGGAAGTGCGGGTCGCGGACGGCCGGGTGTGGAGTGCGGAGCCGCTGGTGGAACCAATAGCCGCCGCTGCTGCGCGGCTCCGGTTCGTTGCTGGTGGCCAGCCATTCCTGGGTCAAGTGCCCGAGCCGGAGGTCGTCGGGAGCACCGGGTCCGCCCATTTTGGTGGCCACCCAGCCGGGGTCGACGGCGTTGCTGTACACATCGGGCCAGATGCGGGCAACAGTGACGGCAAGGGTGGTGACGAACAGTTTGCTGTCCGAATACGAGCCGGTTCGGCTTTGTCCGCTCCAGTCCACGCCGGCCAGGTCGGCTCGTCCGCCGTGGTGCATGCCGCTGCTGAGATACACCAGCCGCTGTGGGCGATCGATGAGGGCGGTGAGCAGGTACGGGGCGACAACATTGACCGGCAGAATCTGTGAGCCGCTGTAGACGCCGGCGTTGTGAATCACCGCGTCGACCGGGCGAGCTGATTGACCTGGTCGGCCACAGCCCGTGTCTGGTTCAGGTCGGGCAGGTCCCCGACGACGGCTGACGCGCCCCGGTCGATGAGGTCGTCGGCGGCGGCCAGTCG
>JBKPBV010000236.1:0-10456 GCA_046727055.1 Actinomycetota bacterium
GCAGCCGCGAGCTGACTTCGGGCGGGCCGCCGAGCATGGACGCAGCCGCAGCCGTCAATCGGGTCGCCGAGTTGGCAGAAGCGGCGGTCAAGGATGCAAAGGCCGAGGCTGCAGCCGCCGAGAGCGGTATCGAAAAGCCGCTGGACCAGGACGCGCGACGTTAGCGCATCAGTGGCCTCGATCTTGGGTCCGTAGGCTGCGGAGCCGCGCCGAGTGCGGATACCGCCGCTGGCGTCCGAGCCGCACCCTAGCCTCCGCGAGGTGTACTGCGCTTCGTGCCAACCCCGATGTTCAGCGGCGCTGTCAGCCCGGTTGGGCCGTTGCCGCCAGAGCGCTCGCGGATCATGCCGTCAAGCACCCGGATGATGTCTTCGCTTTGCCGGTCGGTGAGAGCGGCGACGAGCATGCCGGGGATCGGGTTGCCGCCGATGGTCCAGTCCCACAGCTGCTGTCCGGTGTGCACGGTGATGCGCTCCTGGGCGGGTGCGAAGAGTTCGATCTGGATATTGTCGGGGCGACTCCAGGTCGATGGCGTCGGCTATGAGGACGTCGTCGTCGCGGTGGCAAGGCTCGGGTCGGGCTTGATGTGAGCGAACCTGCTGCGGCCGTTCCAGGTCGGGAAGGCTCGGACCAGCCATGACGGGCCGTCGAGCCGGGATCCGGGAGTCGCGGGATACCTCCGCCCAGGAGAGCTGGCCGGCGTGCCACTTTACGAACGCCTCGGCGTCGGCGGTGATGTAGAGATCTTCGTCCAGACCGGAATACGTCTTGCAGATCTCGGCCTCGCCGTGCTCGAGCAGCAACCAGTACCTCTCGCGGGGCCGGAAGCCGGTGAAATCCAACCGGATGACAACGCGCTGGTCCGGAAGTCGGTCCCGTCGGAAAGCGTTGCACATCGACCACAGCGCCACGAACGGATCGAGGTTCTCCGGGGCAATCTCGAGCCACCGAGCTCCCCACTCGCCGAGGGTCTCGCAACCTTGAACAGATCGTGGCTCGAGCTCGTGAGCTGGTAACCGTGACCGCGCCCCTGAGCCTTCGGTGCCGACTCGACAACGCCGAGGCGTTCGAGCTGCTTGAGCCGCTGCGTGAGAAGCGTGCGGGAGAGCCCGGGCGCACCCTCGAGAATCTCGCCGAAGGTCTCACAGCCCAGCTCACGTTGCGGATGATCAACGGCGTCCAACGCTCAGCGAAGATCTCTGCGCCACGGGCGATCGGGCAGTACTGGCCGTAGGTCCTCATGAGCGCAGCCTCCCGCGTCTCTCGACCGCCGGGAAGTCCAGATTCCGTACTTCAAAGTCCAGATAGCTGACTTCATCTCGGTGCCCCCCGATGTTGCGATGAACCCATCGACCAAGGAGGAACCATGACAGCACCAACCACGATGCAGATCCCGGGGTTCCTGGGCACTGTGCCGCGACGGCAATGGATACGACGACGCACGCGCTGTCTGGAACGGCATCGTCGATCGGCGCCCTCGACTGATCGCCCTCTGCAGCGACACCGCCGACGTGGCCGCAGCGGTGCGGTTCGCCCGCGACCGCGACCTCGAGATCGCCGTTAATGATCGGAACGCGCAACCGGTTCGGGGCTGAATCAACCAGTCCTCCGTAGATGTGGTGAACGGTGGTCACTGTGTAGGCCAGTCCGATAACCAGTGCAGCCCTTTCGATCAGTTTTGTCGTCGGGGTCGTGGTTGGCTTGCGGCTTGTCATGTTGAACTCCTTCGGATCGAGGTCGTTTCTCTCTTTGGCGACCTTTTACGGCGCTTTAGCGATGGCAGACGCTGCCGCCCTGAGGTAGCGCTTTAGCCGGCGTCGTTCGGGGCGAGGCCAAGCCGGCCCGGCGATCAGCAGGTTGTGCAGGGCACCGGCGATCAAGAAACCGAAAGCCTCGGCGTCGATGTTGTCCTTCACGCGTCCAGCGCGCTGCTCAGCGGTGAGGTAGTCAGCGAAGACGGCAGGAAATGACGTTGGGCTTAGCCCCGTTCGCTCTGCCACCCTGGTAGCCGATTCCAGGCGCTGATCATCAGCGTGGAGCTCTTGGGCCAACGGCGCTGCGGGAGAATTCAGCACGATTGATGCGAACCAGATGAGGTTGTCACCAACGGTGTAGGTGCCAGCCCGGGTAAGGAGGCTCTCAGCGGCTGCTCCGAAACGGCGCAGTTCGGCGGAGACGATTTCGTCTACGATCTCGCGCCGATCGGCGAAGATCTTGTATGGCAGACCCAGCGAGACTCCGGCCTCAGCAGCTAGAGCCCGCATGGTGAGCGCCGAGGCACCATCCCGGCTGACTAGCCGCTGCGCGTGTTCCAGTAGAGCGGCGCGTAACTCTTGGGTGGTCTCGGCAGTCCGCTTAGCCGCTGACAAGGCGATATCTGAGTTCAGGTCGTGAACACTGTGAACGCATGTTCACGATCCTAGCGTGAACATGCGTTCACAGCAAGGGCGTGGCGCTCGTGTCGTGGTGGGTGCCACCGCGGCGATCGCCCGGGCCGATCATGGTCTTCCCCTCCCACCGGCGCTGCGAGGGTGCACGCACACGTCGCCACCTCAAGCTGGTCATAGGTCTGGTTGAAGGTGCTCCGTACGTGCAGGCGTAGTCAAACGCCGCCTCTAACGCCTCGGCATCGTCGGTGCCCACCTGTCGGACCTCGCCCCGTGCTCCAATAAGTTGATCTTGACTGTCGGTGCGGTCTCGAGCACTAACACTGTGCCGCGGACTCCGAGAGCGGCCACGGCGTAGGGGTTGGCCAGTCCTCCATTGCCGCCGGTCGCGACGACACGACTACGGCTTGTGTCCTGCACGGCTCGTTGGTGCTTGACGCACGGCGCGACGGTGATTCACGACACGGGCTCCACTGGGCGACACGCAGTCGAACGGACTGAGGCTATCGGCCGTATGGACGAGGCCGGTATGGCGGGAGGTGTGCCGTCGGGCGGCCGGGTTAGTCTTCGTCGGCGGGGAGTGTGAAGAGGCGGATGTAGACGGGGCGGGCGTCGGGAGGTGCGTCCTCGGGACGGTGGCTGTGTTGTTGCAGGAGCCGAATGTAGGCCTCGAAGAACTCGGCGAGGCTTGCCTTGGTCATGTGGGCGAATCCACGCGAGACCATTGCCCATGCCCGGTCCCGTTCGTATGCCCTGGGCAATCTAGTGAGCAGCGCCATGTCCTCGGCGTGCCCGAGGCGCAACAACTCGGAAAGCACGGGCCGGTCTTCGGGTGCCAGCGTCTCGGGGGCGGGCATGCGGAGATCGCGTGGGCCCTGGGCGCCGCGCCACCAGCGTTCTCGCCCGGTGGATCGTTCGGTGATCTCCTCGATGAAGCCGTACTTGGCCAGCTGGCGTAGGTGATAGCTGGTCGTGCCGGTGTTGGCGCCGAGCACCTCGCCGATGGTGGTCGACGTCGCGGGACCGTGCGCACGGAGCCGGTGCAGGATCTTGCGGCGTAGGGGATGGCTCAGGGCCTTGAGCCTCCCCGGGTCGTCCAGGATGACGGGCTGGGCATCACTCATGGGAGCAGTCTAGTATCACAGAAACTATTTTGCAGATAAAACTATGCAGAGGTTCCTCTGTAATCTAGAATTCTTGGCATGGCGGCCAAATTCGTTCTGACGATCCCGGGCCTTAGGTCCATCGCCGTGGTGCTGGTGGTCCTGCTCAGTGTCGTAGGCCTGCCGCCAGCCGGAGCGTCCGCATCCGGCTCAATCCCGGCGCCGTCCGGCCTGACCGCCACCGACGTGAGCTTCACCGGGTTCGGTGGGCTCACTCTGCATGGCACGGTCCTGGCGCCGGCGAAGACGACAGGCACACCCCGGCCGGGCGTCGTACTCGTCACCGGCTCCGGATCGGGCACACCGCGTGAGCACCTGCTCACCGAGGCCACCGAGTTCGCGCGGCAAGGTGTGGCGGCCCTGATCTATGACAAGAGATCAGTCGGCTACACCCTGTTCCGCCGCTCCTACTCCGAACTGGCCACCGACACGCTCGGGGCCATCGATGCGCTCCGGGCCCAACCCGGCGTCGACCCCGCCAAGGTGGGCGTCTGGGGGCTCAGCGAGGGCGGCTGGGTCGCACCGATTGCTGCGTCCCGATCCAGCGAGGTGGCGTTCGTAATCGTCGTGGGCGGCAACGCGATGACGCCGATCCGGCAGCAGCTTTGGAGCGAGACCTCCGCACTCCGTCGGGTGGGCGTGTCGGGTTCGCTGATCGACCATGGAAAGCGCAACTTCACTCGCCTGGGAGCCGACGCGGGGCTGTTCGCCGAGGCGTACTTCGACGCCCAGGACGTGCTGCAGCGGGTACGGCAGCCGCTGCTCGGCGTATGGGGCAGCCGTGACCTGCAGACCCCGCCCGAGGAAAACCCTGCACTGTTCGCCCAGGCTCACCGGCGCGGCGGTAACACCCATTACACGTTCCGCTTCTTCGTCGGCGCCGACCATGCCGCGCACGTGAGCCCCGATGGCGGCGTCACCCGAGGACCGGCGCTGGCACCCGGGTACGCGGAACTGGTCGGCTCGTGGATCCGGGACGTGACGAGCGGACGCCTCCCCAACGCCGACGCCCCGACGCCACCAAAGCAGGATTACCCGAGCGCCGAGGCACCCCCGTCAGCATGGTGGGAATCGGCCTGGATGCAGCTCGCTGTATTTGTGCTGTTCGTCGTTGCGTTCACCGCGTACCCGCTGGTGGCTTTGGTGCGACGGCTACGCAGGCGGAGGGTGCAGCCGATGAGCCGATGGGCTCGTCTACTCGCAGGAGCGGGACTCGCCTCCACGATCGGCCTCCTCAGCTACCTCTTCTATCTGATGGCCGCCGGAAGGTCACCAGACCCCGGGCCCATCCTCGCAGGCAGGCCCCTGCCATGGCTCGCCATGCAAGGCCTTGCCGTGGCCACCGTCACCGCCGCCATCGCCACCGCGCTGGCATGGCGCCGTGCCGCCGCAAACCTCCCACGAGGAGAAAACGTACGGCTCGGACTGCTGCTCGGCGCCGGAGCAATGTTCCTCCCGTGGGCCTTCTACTGGGGCCTGCTCCTCCCCTGACAGTTGGCCGCGTCGGGGTGGGCCGAGTTCAAGTTCGCCGCATCGGGCCACTCCACGCGCAATGCCTGCGAGAATAGCCACGGTATCTTTTACGGGGCGACAAGTCGGGCTTGCGGCTCACCAGCTGACCGGGAGGGCGATCAGCGGCGCGGTGAGGACGTCACGGGCGAAGTTCAGCTCGGACGGCTGGGCGGCCAGCCGCAGGTCCGGGAAGCGCTGCGTCAAGGCGGTGAACACTACATGCAGCTCGGCACGGGCCAGCGGGGCGCCAAGGCAGTAGCGACTGCCGTGCCCGAACGTCAGATGCCCACCGGCGCGGTCCGGAGTGAACCGGTCAGGGTCGGCCACAGCGGCGGGGTCGTGATTGGCGGCGCCGAGGTCGAAGATCACCAGGTCCCCGGCGGCAATCGCGACCCCCTCAATCTGCAGATCGGTGCGAGCGTAGCGTGGCACGCCGCCCCCGCCCTGACTGGACATGCGCAGCATCTCCTCGACTGCCGCTCGGACCCGCTCAGGACGATCGACGAGGTCGGCCCACTGCCCGGGGGTGGCCAGCAGCCGCAGCGCACCCTTGCCAATCTGGTCGACGGTGGTCTCGTGGCCGGCAAAAAGCAACGCCATTCCTAGCTGCGCGGCCTCCTTGTCGCTGACCCCGTCGGTAGCAGCCAGCCATGAGATCACATCGTCGCCGGGTTCGGCGCGTTTGGCGGCGACCAGCTCTTGTCCGTAGCCGAACAGCGCGACGAGACCGGCCATCGACCGCGCTGTGTCACCGGTGTCGGCGGCGTCGCGGGTCCAGGTCCGGAACTGGTCCCGGTCGGCGTAGGGAACGCCCAGCAGCTCACAGATCACCAGCACCGGCAGTGGTACGGCCACCGCTGCCATCAGGTCCGCCGGTCTGTCCTGGCCCGCCAGGTCGTCCAACAGGTCGTTAGTGAATTGCTCGATTTGGGGCCGCAGCGCGCGCACTCGCGCCGGGCTGAAGTGTGGCTGCAGCAACTCTCGCATCCGGGCGTGGTCGCCTGTCTCAGTGGCGAAATCGCCTTGCGGCCCGCCGAACAGAACCGAATGCCCGGTCCGCGCCGCCCGCCCGGGATCGGGGTGCGAGCGCCCGAGCCGGTCATCATCCAGCCAGGCCAAGACCTCGTCGCGGCCGGTCACTAGCCACGCCGGATGGCCCACTGCGGTGGTCACCCGGTGCACGGCGCCGTGCCGCTGCAGTACGCGGAGCCCGACCGGCGCCGCAAGCGGGTCTGGCTGGTCCAACGGCAACGTGATCGACGACGACATGAACCCCTCCTCGTTAGTAGACATGCGAGTATACATCTCACTGGATACCATGCGAGGGTGACCAAAACTAGCGCCGCACCGCAGCAGCGGCTATCGCGGTCGGCGCGGCGAGAGCAGATCCTGACCGCGGCGGCCGGGGTGTTCGCAGCTGGCGGGTTCGCCGCGACCAGCCTCGACGACATCGCCGCGGCGGCTGGCGTCACCCGTGCCATCGTGTACCGGCACTTCGACTCCAAGGCCGACCTATATCGGGCCTTGCTCTACCGGGCCGCCGCTCGGCTGGGTGAGACCGTCGGCACCGACCAGTTCGGCGAGGATGCAATCCCTGCCCTGGTAACGGCCGCCGCCCAGGACCCCGATGGGTTCCGGCTGCTGTTCCGTTATGCCGCTCGAGAGCCGGAGTTCCGGTCGGTGGTCGACCAGATGGCCGCGACATCGGTCGAGGTGACACGTCGCAACCTCGCGGCTGCCAGAGTGGGTGACCGCTGGCTGGACTGGCTGTCCCGGCTACTGCCGGTGATCACCATCGAAGCCGTACTCGCATGGCTCGACGCCGGCCAGCCAGACCCGGGTGGCACCGCCGACCGCATTTCTCGCCTTGTCCACGCGGCTCTTCTGGAGAGTGACGAGGCATGCTAATCACAGTCCATCAAGCCGATCACGGCACCGGCATGGGAGGCGGGACGGTGATCGTCGACAGCGACTACGATCTGGAGGGCCAGATCGCCGAGTGGTGGCCTATTCAATTGGCGACCGCGTCTGCGGAAGCGAACGCGAGGAAGCGTTCCCGATCAATGATCGCCCAGTCGATTTGCCCTGCCACGATGACCTGCCCTGAGCCGTCGATCGCCTGCACGTCGAGGGTCAGACGGCAACTGGCGGCGTCGCTCAAGGAGAGTCCGGGCCCGCCGGACGAGTGTTTCGGCCTTGGCAGCGGCCACCGGCGCGGCGACGTACTCCACGTGGGCCCACGCGCGCCCGGGATGACTCCGCCAAACGGCTTGCTGAACTACGCACATTCAGAACACCAGTCATTTGACAGCCAAGTCCAGTCGCGTGACTGGACTTGGGAGTTTCGTAGGCGACGGCGAACGTAACCTTCGATTCAGATGGAATGTCAAGCGTCTAGTTGCACCGAGCGTGCAGTCAAGGCGAGGATGCAGCGGTGGTGAGGTCGTCCACGGCGGGTGGGCTAGACCCGGCCAACTGAGCTGGCGTGGTGGTCCAGGGAGATGACGCCGCAGATGCCGGACGGGTCGCACTGCGCCGGGTCCAGGTCTTCGCCAGCGGTGCCGAGCTCGGCAAGGTCGCGCTCCAACTGCCTGGTTCACGAATGCGGGCAGCGACCTCCGCTCGCCGCTGCTCCAGCAAGCTGACCACGTGCCGACATGGCGCACTGCCGCTGTCGCGAATCCGCAGAATCTCGCGAATGTCGGCCAGGGATAGCCCAACCGCCTGCGCGGCTCGGATGAACATGAGGCGTGGCACCCAAAGCCCAAGGCCTGGACCTCGCTGCTTTCCTGTTCGGCGGCCTGCTGCAGCCGGTGGCCTAGTAGAGCGAGGCGTCCATATCGCGTTAAAGCATGTGAGGCGCACTCAAGTCGGCCAGATCCGGGCACTCCGTGAGTTCTCTTCGTCGACGCGACCGTGCGTGGCCTGGAAACGTCAATTTGGGAGGGGTAATGTCGACGGGCTAGCCGGCTTCGCCGTTCGGGACGCGGGTTGGCTCGAACGAGGAGGGCAGGGGGAATGACAGAACGACCCCCCGCCGAACGATCTGACAAGGCGCCGCCCGACGCCCGACCGGCCGATCTCGGCCAACCGGAGCAACATTCGATTGGGCGCTCCGTCGTACTCCATCTGCTGCCCGGGGCGCTGATCACGCTCTTCTTCGCGCTCGCCGCGCCGGTGGCCCGCGGCCTGGGTCTTCCCTCGTTGCTCGCGATACTCCTCGCGATCCCATTCGTGCTGATTCCCTTCGAGCTCGGCTACCTGCTGCGCGAGGGCAGGCGGCGCAACGGGCGGCTATCGCTGGAAGGTGTCATCCTGTACCGCCAGCGGACCCCATTCTGGCAATTCGCTCTCCTGGTCGTCGGGCTCTTCCTCTGGTCCGCTGTGGCCTTCGGCCTACTCGCCTTGCTGGATACGCCGCTGATTGAGGCGTTGTTCCGATGGCTACCTGACTGGTTCTTCCTGGACGAAGACCTGTCGGCCTACGCCCGGCCGGTGCTGCTCGGGACCTGGGCGCTGGGGCTCCTCGCCAACGGCCTCGCGGCGCCGATCGTCGAGGAGCTCTATTTCCGGGGCTACCTGCTCCCACGGATCTCGCGGTTCGGGGGGTGGGCACCGCTGATCAACACCGCACTCTTTTCGCTCTACCACTTCTTCACACCCTGGCAGCTTCTAGGGCGGATCCTGGCGCTCCTGCCAATGGTGTATGTCGTCTGGTGGCGGCGGAACATCTACATCGGGATGGTGGTCCACTGCCTTGGCAACACGGTCACGATGCTCGCGCTCCTGCCGGCAATCCTGACCTGACTGCGCGGCCAACAACCATCCGAAGATGTGCAGACAATGCGTGTTTGTCGTGCTTCAGTACCGCGATTCTTGCGGGAGCGCGGCGAACAGAGACCGGAGTTGGTACATGCCGTCGTCGATCATGTCAGCCATGGGGCGCCTCCGCTCGAGCAGGTATGCCTGTATCGAGGCCCGTATCACACCCGTTGCCGCGTTCGCGGCGAGGCGGACCTCGAAGTCGTTGCTCGGTCGCTTCAACCGGCGGCCAATCTTGAGTGCGAGGTCCTGTTCCACACCGTGGAGGGCTTGGGTGATCGCGAGGAACGCGGCATGGTCCGTGTAAACCCGCGCCGCGCTGTCGGGGTCTTCCTCGATCTCGATGGCGAGACGATCGGTGAACGCGAGGAGTGCGTCTCGCACAACGTCGGCGAGACGGTGCGCGTCACTTGTGCGGAGCACTTCCCGCAACCGCTCACCGTGAAGTTGCCAGTTCGCGACGAGGACGTCGGCCTTGGCAGGGAAGTAGCGGAAGAACGTGCGCTCGGTCACGCCGGCTTCGGCCGCGATGGCCGCGGTTGTGGTCGGGTCGAAGCCGCGCTCTCGGAACAGCCGGTTCGCCGCGTCGAGTAGACGCCGGCGAGTGGCGTCGCGCTTGGAGGTCGGTGCGCTCCTGGGCACGGTCAAGTCCGTCGTGGCCGCAATGCGGCTCATTCGTCGCGCGAGTCGAACCGGGCTCATTCAACGAGGTGTGGCGGCGGGTGCTCATCAACACCCCACGTCACGGGGCGAATGGAACTACCCGGGCAAGTGCTCGCCGACGGCACGCTCATCGTATCTACCGCTACCACGTCGCAAAGGTAGATCCCGCGACCGGCAACGTGCTGGCGACAAAGGAGCTGCCCACCGGCGATTCCGAACCTGGCAACACGGCTTACAACGGCTACGACGCTCTCGCCGACGGCACGATCATCGCGAAGACGGTCAATTGGCAGCCCGGCTGTACAGGGCAGGGATTCTCGGCGTTCCTGAATTGTCCCGATCCAGCTTCGGCCCCGGCCTCAGTGATCGTCGCGATCGATCCGGACACGCTCGCGGTGCTAGCGCAGGTCAAGTTGCCCGAGCTTAGGGCGGGCGCCTCACGACGACCAGCTATAGAGGCGCCGATCAGATCTACCTTCCCGGTGCGACGAACCTCTACCGCTACACGTATGCAGCCGGCGCGTTCACTCAGGATCCGGCGTGGGGTCCCGTGCCTACCTGCAAAATGGCCAGACCGCCGCATCGGCGATGGCGGTCATCGGCGATTACGTCGTCGGGATGACCAACGGTGGGCGCCGAGCTCGACACCGATGAGTGTGTTCGCCATGAGCCAGGCCGATGCGAATAGGTGTCGAACCTTCAGCTGTTCGCGAGCAGCGACGCGAAGAGCAGCTTCATTCCGTCGATGGTGTCGGTTGACCCCGAGAACAACCGTGTCTACGTGATGGACGCCGGGGCGGGCATGGTCGCCGGCGTCGATCTGAAGGATGGCGAGCTTTCGGTGGCATGTCGCAAGATCAGACGACACTTAGCTTCACCACGCTCATCGGCCCGGAGAATCACCGGTGC
>JBKPBV010000237.1:0-17437 GCA_046727055.1 Actinomycetota bacterium
GTACGGGCACGTGATCGACCGCAATTTGTGGGACGCGGCCCAGCGGCTCGGGGGCACCACGGGGGCACGGCCCAACGAAGACCCGGACGATGAAGACGGCGCCTTGGCGAAAAGGCACCGTTGACTAGGGATAACGCCCTGGAGCCGCCTCGGGGAATCGAACCCCGGACCTACGCATTACGAGTGCGTCGCTCTGCCATCTGAGCTAAGGCGGCGGATGCATCGTGCCGGCTGGCTCGGCACGATCGCCAACTATATCCAGCGGCAGAACGCATGGCGAAGTCCAAATTGGGTGCCCGATATCAGCACCTGGACCCATCACGCGGCACCTCATTCCGTACCAGGTACGCGGCGACCAGAGCCCTGACGCAGCCGCTTTGGCCGTACGCCAGGTGCCCTTCACCACTGAACGTCACCAGCACCGCCGACTTGAGCTCGCGGGCCATCAACTCCGCGTACTCGTACGGCGTGGCCGGATCGCCGGTGGTACCAATGACCACGATCGGCGGCGCTTCGGCGGCGTCGACTCTGGTCTGCTTGGGTGCGGACTTGACCGGCCACAACGGACATACCAAATCCGGACCATTCAGGCGGCCCAACACCGGCGCGCTACGGGACTGTTTGGTCAACCGCTGCTGCGCCGCGCGCAAGCTGTTTTCTTGACTGTCGAGGCAGCGGATCGCAGGAAATGCATAGTTGAGCTGGCCATAACTGCCATCGCGGTCTCGCCGATCCGAGGCGTCTGCCAGCTGCAGCATCCCGCCACCATCCCCATCGAAGATCGCAGCGGTGAGTGCATCCCGCAGCATCGGCCAGCTGTTCGTTCCGCCGTACATCGCATAAAAGACGGCCTCGACACCCTGTTGTTGGCTGAGCGTACGCCCACCTGAAACGGACAGTGGCTCCTGATCAAGCCGATCCAGGAACTCCTCGATCACCGACAGCACATCATCACGCTGCGACCCCAGCCGACAATCAGTGCCCGCGCACCATGTGGCGAAGTGGCGCAATGCACGCTCGAAGCCGTCAACCTGACTGATCTTGGAGCTGGAATTGATATCAACCGCACCATCAAGGATCATCCGCCCCACTCGATGTGGGAGCGTTTCCGCATAAAGCGCACCGATCCTAGTGCCGTACGACGAGCCGAAGTAATTGATCTTGGGATCGCCGACCAGGTGCCGCAGTAGATCAAGATCGCGCACGGTCTCCATCGTCGAGACATGTTCCAACAAAGCACCGGATCGACTTAGGCAGGATTGGCCGAACGCGATCTGCTTGTCGATCCTGGCTTGCAGCTCATCGGCATTATCGGGTGAGCTGTCCATGGTGAAGTAATGGTCAAGATCGTCTCGGCCGAAGCAGGTCACCGGGGTGGACTGACCGACCCCCCGCGGGTCCCAGCCGACGATGTCATAGTTCTCCAGACCGGCCGCGTTGAAGTAGCCGACGTACCAAACTCCCGAGCCGCCCGGACCGCCGGGATTGATGATCAGACTGCCCAGCTTCTTGCTACCGGTGGCCGAGCGCTTGGCCACGAGCAGGGTGAGGGCAGTGCCGTCAGGGTCGGCGTAATCCAGCGGCACCAGCATCTTGCTGCAGAAGATGCCATGACCGCAGGACTCCCAATCGAGCCGCTGTTTCTCGTAGCGTGCCAGTCCTTGGCCGGGTGGCGGCTGGGCGAAGCCCTCGGGTCTCACCGGCGGGATCGGCTGCAGCGGCCGCCCGTCTTTCGGCACCTCGGCGCTTGAGCTGGCAGCCGGCGATGGTGAGGTCACCGAGGGTGGCTGAGCGGCCGGAACCCGCGGGTTAGCCGAGCACGCTCCCACCAGAGCCAGCAACCCCGCCAGCGTGACGCACAGCAGGCGCCAGCGGCGAGCGGCCCACACCATAGCAAGAGCCTACGCGGCGGCTGTCCGACCAGCCGGGCGGCCAAGATCAACAACAGCGTCAGGCTTCTTCGTCGTCGGATCGCCGCCGCCTCATGCGAGCCTTGCGTGGCGGGCGCTGTTCCGGTATCGAAGTGGTCCGGGAAGCGAAGAGCTGGCGAGCACCACAGGCCGCAGCGAGCGAACAGCTCCGTGTGGTGCCGTTCGCGCTCATCCGGATGACGACTGTGTCGGCCGGCACCTGGTGGCCGACGACCACACCATCGCCATCCTCCAGCGCGACCTGCTCCCCTATCGCCGGCGCCGTACGCGCGAACTCGGCGTAGAGCGGGTGCTCGTACTTCAGACAGCACATCAGCCGGCCGCAAGCGCCCGAGATCTTCAGCGGGTTCGGCGGAAGGTCTTGCACCCTGGCCATCCGCAGGCTAACCGGCTCGAAGTCCTTCAGGAACGTGGCGCAGCACAAGTCGCGACCGCAATTGCCCAATCCGCCGACAAGCCGGGCGGCATCCCGCGAACCGATTTGGCGCAGATCGATCCGAGACTGAAGAGTGCGGGCCAGGTCGCTGACCAGCGCCCGAAAATCGACCCGATGGGGGGCGGTGAAGTAGATCACTACCAGTTGATCGAAATCGATGCCGGAATCGACGAAGTCGACAGCAACGACCTTCATGGGGAGCTGATTCCGCTTGATCAACTTCTTGGCGACCAGCTTTGCCTCTGCGCGTCGGCGGCGGTTGGTCGCATCCCGCTCCAGGTGCTCGGGGCCCGCGAGGCCAGCACAGACCGGCAACCCAGAGAACCCTTCCTCAGCAACCCACTCTGGTGCCCACACGCACTCGGCTACCTCCGGGCCGGAGTCCGTGGGCACTAACACCCGATCCCCGACCTGGAAGTCCTGCTCGCCCGGATCAAGGTAATACAGCCGGCCGTACCTTTCGAACGACACAGCCATGACCCGCGGCATTGCCCAAGCCTAAGCCGAAGCGCCCGAGTTGGTCAGCCACCAGCCAGAAGCTGTGGTCGTACGCCCTGGAAAACCGGAAGCCCGGCAGATGCGGGTCTGCCGGGCTTCCACGGGTGGGCATACTGGGGGGCAGGGTCCCACCCGCGCCAGTCAGGCCTACTTGATCTTGATTACCTGGCCAATGTAGATCAAGTTCGAGTTCTTGATCGTCTTCTTGTTGAGCTTCCACAAACCCTTCCAGTCACCCTTCACGTGGTACCGCTTGGCGATCTTGTTAAGCGTGTCGCCTCGCTTCACGCGAACGGTCTTGCCGGCTGGCAGTAGCACTGTACTTCTTATGAGTCGACTTCTTGCGATCTTCTTCTTCGACTCGCTCACCTTTTGGGTTTCGATGCGCCGGGATTGCTTGCCGGCGTCGCATTCGCCGACGCCTTCCCATTCGACTTGGTCAGTCCCGCACGTCGGCTGCAGGTCGGCACCCGGACCTTGGCCTGCTAGCACCCGACGGGCGATCGCGATCTGTTCGGCTCTGTTGCCACATGTGCCTGGCTGGCGTACGTCTTTCCTCCATACGTCTTCCAGGTGCCTGCAGCGAACTGCAGGCCACCGTAGTAACCGTTGCCGGTGTTGATCTTCCAGTTGCCGCCGCTCTCGCACTTGGCGACGCGGTCCCACACGCTCGTCGTTGCTGCCTCGGCAGGGCCCGCGCCCATGAGCCCAATCCCGCAGGAGAGCAAACGCAGCACCCACGCCGACGGGCGCTTGATCATGGTGGATGTCAACGCAGGAATGAATCCTTCCCCGAGTACGCCTGAGTGGAACCGGGTTCGGGCCGCCTCGGGCCGCGCTCACGCGGTGTGAGAGTCACACCGCTGTGAGCGCTTGACCCCCGGGACTCTCTCGTTCCAGACGTGAGAGAATCCGCTGATTCCTCCACCTCCGCTTCGCCCGGGGCATTCCCGGCAAGGCGCCGTCCAGCGGAGCTCGGCGAACGGACGCGCGATTCCAGCGACACATTGGATGCCCCTGGGTCTTACCCCTGGCGTACCGCTCCCGCATGTTTGATAACGAAACGGAAACGAGCCGCTACCCACCGTAGAGCGAGACTTCTTCCGAACGCAATACTTTGCGATACCAAATTGTGACCTTTGACCTGAGTTGTATCGCTAGTGCTGATTCGTCCTGATCCGGTGGCTGCCGTATCGCGCTGACTAGGGGATTCGTGGTTGATGTCGCGCGATGGTGGTCACTAATAAATCCGTTGGATGCAGGTAGCCTCCCCGGGCGGGCTGGTTTCGTGCGTCGGGTCAGGACAACGTCGCGGGCGACCGCGGTCCAGATCGTGCACAAACGTGGCCGCACAGTGCTGGGACCACATCGGCTCGGCTCAGGACGAAGCGCAGCTCGCGATGCTGCTGGAGATGGCCCGTGCTCGGCTGCACGCCGGGCAGCAGATGCTGCCGCTGGAGGAGAACGCCACCACGACCGGTCGCGGCCGCCGGACCAGGGAGCCGGTGGTGGAGCAGACGGCCTCGCTGATCGTGTGGGAGGCACTCGAGGCGGTCTACGCCTGGCTCGGTTTCACCAAATCGGCGACAACACGTTCAAGGCGATGGTGCTGGCCCGGATCATTGAGCCACGCCACCGCCGGTGTCACCGAATCCCCCGCCGCAGCTGTCCAGAGCTTGAGGTCATCGACGAGGCCTGTCGAGCACGCTACCAGGAGTGCTATGCGCTCGGGTGTCCTGAAGAACAGGGGCAGGCGACGCCTGCCGGTGGATGAGTTATATCGGCAATTGTTCAACGGGCTTGAGCTGCCCGACACGCAGGTGCGTGCGGTGTACGTCGTCCAGCGCACCGAGGCTGACGTCGCGGCGGCGCTCATCCCGCGTCGCGGAGGGCTCCCGCTCGAGGACCGCCATCGGCTGATGAACCGGCGGATCTTCCAATACGGCGCACTGAAAGGACCGACATCCAGGTCGGGGTTGGTCTCGCAACTAGTGAAGACACTGTCGGGCACTGCATGCAGACGTGCTATCCGTCCCGCCATTGACCTCGTCGGGCCATCCTTCGTAGTGATCGTCACCACAGCTGAGACAGCGCCGCAGACACCGGCCTCAGGCAGGCTGGCGATCGCGGAAATCGTGTATCAGGGAGCATCCCAGGTCCTCCAATAGATGACAGTCAGAAGACTCAACGAACGGAGCACCGAAATGCGCAGAATCATCCCGATCTTGGTCCTGAGCGTGTCGCTGGCCGGCTGCGCAGCAGCCAGCGAAACCGACCAAATCGCAACGGTCGCGGACCCACCGAACACAGCTAGCCAGTTCTACAACTCGCCCGGCACCGGTCCCGTCGGCGAGCGCTTCCTCCCCCACCGCGCCGGTCAGGATCTGGAGAAAGCCATCGTGACCCGTAACCAGTTCTACATCTCCACCGGCACCGGTCCCGTCGGCGAGCGCTTTCTCCCTGACCGCACCGGGCAGGATCTGGAGAGAGTCACCGTGACCCGTAACCAGTTCTACATCTCCACAGGCACCGGACCCGTCGGCGAGCGCTTCCTCGCCGCTGATGGCAACGACCTGACAAGGGCGCTCGCCAGAAATTGAGGAGTGCACTCGGTCTCGTTCTGATGCTCCTGCCCCAAAAGCCGGAGCGCGGTGAGGTAGGCCGCTGGTTGTCCGGGTGTCCCGTTTGGCCAGCGGCCCCCTATCGAACCGTGCGTGCGGTTCTCCCGCATACGGCTCTCCGACATCGTTCACCGTCAGGCATGCGCGCAGTCCGATAGCGCACCGTGCCGCTGAGCTGGTAGACCCCGAGGCCCTGGTACCAGGCGTAGCTGAACCTGCTGGCCCAGTTGCGCCCGCGGAGCCAATGTTTGGTGCTGGCAAAGATGGCGAGCCGTTCGTTGACGTAACGGTCGATGGTTGTGAACTTCCGGCCCGAATTGCCCCACCAGAAGTAGTTACCCCAACCCCGCAGCACGGGATTGAGGTCGCCCACGAGGTCCTCGACCGTGCGGCCGACAAACGGCGGTCCGTGCGGTCACGAACCTTCGTCCGATCGACGCCATGGCGCGATCGGACGGCCACCGTTGCAGGTTTATCGGCCCGGATGCTGGAACGCTACAAGGCATGGCAGCAGGGCGACACCGGCCTGCCGCCAAGGCCGCGCTTCGCAGAGTCCACGCTCTCCGGCCCGGCGATCCGATGGATGAGGGCTACCGCAGGCTGCGGTATGTGCGTCACGCCGACGATCATCTGCTCGGGTTCATCGGACCCAAAGCCGAGGCTGAGCAGATCAAACAACAGATCGCCGGTTTCCTGCGCGACCAGTTGAAGCTGCAGCTGTCGCAGCCGAAGACCCTGATCATCCACGCCGCGACCACACCGGCACGGTTCCTCGGGCATGAGATCGCTGTCCAGCACAACGATCGCAAGATGACACATCGGCGGCGCTCGATCAGATCAGACCATTCAGCGCCCACCCCACATGGAACTGGTCGCCCGGCTGACCCAGGCAAGATGCCAAATGTGCGCGCGTCACGGCCAGGTTGAAGTTCACCAGGTCGTGAGCCTGAAACATGTCGCCGCCAACCCCGCCCCGTGGGCAGGACTGAGATCGAAGGCGCCGAGGCCATGGCCGCCGGCACCCGGCCGCTGAAGAAAGACCGATTCGTCGAGATCACCGACGCCACCAAGGGCGTCGACTGGGATCTGGTCGAACGGGCCCGCTACCTGGCCGGGTTGAAGGGCTACCTCACCAACATCACCCCCACGGTGATGGACGGTTCAAGCGTGGTGGCGGCCTACCGCGATCTCTACCAGGTCGAGCGGTCCTTCCGCATGGCCAAGTCCGACCTGGCCGCCCGCCCGATCTTCCACCGAATCGCGACAGCATCGAGGCCCACCTGACCGTCGTGTTCGCCGCGCTCGCGGTCTCCCGGGAAGCACAGGGCCCGCACCGGCGTCAGCATAAAGAAGATCATCCAGACCCTACCGCCCCTTCGGTCCGCAACCATCAGCCTGGGCCGCCAGCAGATCACCGCACCGCCACGCGTTTCCGATCATGCCCAAACCATCCTCAACAACCTCGCCCAGGGTGGTCACTAAACCGATACAACTCAGGTTTGAGGATGCGTGCCAACCGGCTGCCCAACGTCAGTCCGCGAACGTCGGATACCGCGCGCCGCAGTGCTGAGGAGGAGTGAAGCGAGGCTCCGACGGTCCGGCGCGGAAACGAACGTAGACGTTCGCTCCTTTCACCTCCCACACGTTGCAACGTGTGCATCGCGTTAGAAACGAACGTGTACGTCCGTTCCTGCAGAGGTAAGCGAGGCGTTCCTTGACGAACCACGACGAGGACAGCGGCTTCCGAGCGAACATCGCAGCGAGCGAAGCGAGCAATCAAACAGAGCGCGATGCGCGAGCAGAGCACAAAAGAAACGCTCTGCGAGCGTCGGATATCGCGCGCCGCCGTGCTGAGGAGGAGTGAGCAGACGCGCTTGTTGTCTGCGAACGACGACGAAGTCGGCGGGTTCAGAGCGCGATGCGCGAGCAGAGCACAAAAGAAAGGCCTGGCTTGATCAGCCAGACCCTGGGAGGTTGTCGGAGAGGACGCTCGGGGGTTCGTCCCCTCCGGCAACCTGTGTCGCCCAGGTTACTAAAGAAGTCGAAGAAAAAGAACCCCAAAATTTCGAGATCAACTGAGCTACACTACGCCTCCGCCTTCCGTCCGGGGTGCCGCTCATGGAAGCGGAGGCTTCATCCTTCAACGAGACCGATCAACGCGGCCTCAACTGAGAGCAGCGGCGCAACGTTGCCTTCCAGCGCCGTCCGGCAAGCGAGCAGCGCGTCGATCCGATGCAGCGTGGACTCGGGTGTCGACTTCCGCGCCAGCACAACAATCTGCGGCTTCAGATCCTCATTGATCAACGACGCCCCCGAGCCGGTCTGGTGGCTCAGCACATCGCGGTAGAAGCCGGTCAGCTCAGTCAGTGTGCGATCGATGGCATCTCTTTGGAACCGCTTGCTCCGCGCCCTTTGCTGCTCTTCCAACTCCCTGATCGCAGCCTGGGCCTGGCGAGGCTTGGCCCCCTTCGTGCCGAATCCCAACGCCTCTTCGAGCGCCGCCCGTTCCATGGCGTCCAACGCGTTCGTCGCCTCGCCCGCCTCCTGCGTCGAAGCCTCGATCACCTGAGCCGCCGCAGCCAGGCAAGCGCCCAGGCCATGCAGCTGAAATGGGATTTGCAAGATCTCCTGCCGCCGGTTCCGAGCACCCTCGTCGCGGGCCAACGCGCGCGCGCGGCCGACATGTCCCTGCGAGATTCGCGCCGCGTACGCCGCCAGCTCCGGTTCGATGCCGTCGCGTGTTTCGAGCAGTCGCGCGACCGCCGAAATCGTCGGAGTTTGCAGCGTCAAGAGGCGACAACGTGAGCGGATGGTTGCTACCACATCATCAGCCGTGGGTGCGCACAAGATCCACACCGTACGCCGCGCCGGCTCCTCGATGCTCTTCAGCAACGCATCAGCACCGCGCTCTGTGACCCGATCGGCATCTTCGATGACAATGACCTGCCATCGTCTTAGCGTCGGACTCATAACAGCCCGGCGGACTAGCTCCCGCACCTCGTCGACGCCGATGGAAAGCATCTCCGTGCGTACCAACGTGACGTCGGGATGCGCACCGGACAACGACGTACGGCACTCGGTGCAGTTTCCGCAACCTCCCGAGCTGCACTGCAGCGCCGCGGCGAATGCCCGCGCCGCATTCGAGCGGCCCGAACCGGGCGGTCCGGTGAACAACCAGGCGTGACTCATCGCGTGCGGGTCGCCAGCAACAGCTCGCTGCAGGGTGGCGACGGCTGCGGTCTGACCGATCAGCTCCGTCCAGATGCCAAGATCGGCACCAGATTGTGAGGCCTCGGTGAGCGGTGCAGTCACGTCGACCACTGTGCCATTCACCACCGACATTATGGGTGCCGCGCGGGCGAGAGCAGCGGCACCACTCGATCGGCCACCTGGGCAGCGATCTCCTCCCGCGACGCGCGCGCGTCCAGCACCAGGTAGCGCTCCTGGTCTCGCCGTGCCAGCTCAAGGAAAAACAGCCGCGTCCGCTCGTGGAACACATCGCCAGCCGACTCCAGGCGGTCCTTCAGAGATTTGGCCTGAACCCCGTCACTTAGCTTGGCGTCGAGCACCACGGTGAGATCCGGTCGCAGATTCTCAGTAGCCCACCGCGCAATGAACTCAAGATCAGTGAGCCGCAGCGCTCGACCGGCCCCCTGATAGGCCAGCATCGAGTCGATATACCGGTCGCACACCACCACGACACCGCGCTCCAAAGCAGGCCCCACGACCGAGAAGACGTGCTGTGCCTTGTCGGCCGCGTAAAGCAACGCCTCCGCACGCGGAGACACGTCGCCGGTTGCCGGATCCAGAACAATCCGGCGGATCATCGTTCCGAGCAACGAGTCGCCCGGCTCGAAGGTCTTGAGGACCTGATAACCAGCATCGGCTAGCCACGCAGAGAGCAGGTCGACTTGTGTGGTCTTGCCGACCCCGTCGCCGCCCTCGAAAACAATGAAGACCCCGCGGTCGGTGCTCACGCGCCAAGCTTTTTCTTGGTCTTGGCCCATACCCCCACGAAGTCGCGCCGCGCACGGCGCGACCTGCGGTATTCACGCTCGAAGTCACGGCCCGCGGCAAAGGCCTGGGATGGCTGCAGCTTGGCCACCTGCTCGGCGGTGAGCAGCTCGCGGCGATGATCATTGTGGATCTCGGCGAGCAGTTGCCGAGGCTTGAGCAGCTGATGCTGGATGGTCGCCGCCTCTTCCGGGAGCACTTGACCCGCCACGCCGACAACCCAGTCGAGACGCCCCATCTCCTGCCAGGCCTCTTCCCACTCCTCGTCCGGGGAGTCCACGTTCAGGTGTTCGGCACACTGGCTCATCCGCGTAACGGCCAGCGAAACCAGCCCGGCCAAGACCTCCCCCGCCGGATCGGAGCGTTGATCAGCAAGCTTGGGCGAACGAACCGCCGCGACGAGCCGTTCCAGCACGGTGAGGTACCGCTCGCTGCGCAGCCGAGCAGCCAGCCGACCATGTCCGTCTCCGTTTGTTACGTCTCCGTCCAGGCTGATCCAGCCAAGTTCGTCGTACAGGTCCTCAACCCACTCTGGGTCGAGGACTACAGAGAGTCCCTTGAGCTCTACCCGCAGCCGTGACGCCTGATCGGCGAGCCGCTCAACGGCCGCAAGATCGCCACCGCGAATACCAAGATCGGCTTCCACGATATGTCGGAGCCGCAGCGCCACCAATTGCGACACGAACCGCTTGAAAGGCGCGGCGGCATCGAACGGGCCGGGCACCGGCAGGTCGGTCGGCCCAGTGGCCGGCGCGCCGAGCCGGGACACCAGCCGTGGGAAGCGCGACACGTGCGTGGCGCCCGATTGCACCAGGGCACGGTCGAGCCACGCCACCTGCTCGTCGGTCAAGCCGGGCCCGACGGGGGTGATCAACACCTCCCGATAGCGCGCGGTGGTGAGGCCACCGCGACGTACGGTCACCTTGTCATCGCGCAGCAGCGCCAACGTCGTGCCCTGATCATCACGCAGCGCGAACTCACGCCGATCGCAGGACAGCGCAGCAACAGGTCCCAGCGTTGCCCGCCGACGCAGTGGCCGGATCAGGTCAGCCAGCCCATCAGGAAGATCTGCGTGACCCATCAACTCGATCCGATCCTGCGGCAACAGCGGTCCCCAATCCGGAGCCGTGAGGTACCACTCGCCGCGTCCGTCAAGCACACGATGGGCAAGGAGTACGCCGGAGCGGATCAGCCGGTGATCAGGCGCATCCAGCAGCGTGACGGAGATCTCGTACGCGGCGTTGTGCCCGGCTCGGGCCACCAGGTGGTGCAGACCAAGATCAGGATTGATCATGCGAGGTGCAGCTGCGCTGTAAGGCATGTCGTAGCAGCGCTGGCCGGCCGGATTCGTGCTGGACCGCTCCGCCAGCTCTGCGGGCGGGGAAGTCACGGGCCCCTCATGCCCGTCCGCCGGGGCCTTGCGGCGCTTCTTCTTACCCATGATCAGATCCCACGCTGTTTCCTTGTCACGTCGTGCTTGGAGTCTGGCACTAGCGGCGCGGATGCACCATATGCCGGGTCTCGCTGAGGAGGCATGGGGTTAGCCGGCTTTAGCCCGCGCCCTCTTCGCCGGCTTCTTGGCAGGCGTTTTCGGGGCAGAGCTCGTGGCTGCTGCGGCCTGGGTACGCTTCGCCGGGCGCTTCTTGGAAGCTGGGCCCTTGGCCCGCTTCTCGGCTAGCAACTCAGCCGCACGTTCGGACGTGATCGTTTCGATATCGTCGCCGCGCCGCAAAGTCGCGTTGATCTCGCCGTCGGTGACATAGGCCCCGAAGCGGCCTTCCTTAATGATCATTGGGCGGCCGGACGCCGGATCAACGCCCAGATCCTTGAGCGGCGGCGTGGCCGCGGCCCGTCCGCGCTGCTTGGGTTGGGCATAGATGGCCTGAGCTTCTTCCGACGTGATCGTAAAGATTTGATCTTCGCTCTCCAGCGAGCGAGAGTCCGTACCTTTCTTCAAATACGGCCCGTACCGGCCGTTCTGGGCGGTGATCTCGAGACCATCGAGGTCCTTGCCGACTACTCGCGGCAAGCTCATAAGCTCCAGTGCCTGCTCCAAGTTGACCGTGTCGAGACTCATCGAGGCGAAAAGTGACGCAGTGCGCGGCTTGGTGCCTTTGGGTGCGTCCTCTTCCAGAATCTCCGTCACGTACGGGCCGAAGCGGCCGTTCCGGGCGACGATCGTGCGCGAGGTTTCGGGATCCAGGCCGAGCTCTCGTTCCTCGCCTACGGGCTTGGCCAGCAGCTCGCGGGCAAGATCAACGGTGAGTTCGTCTGGCGGGAGATCATCGGCGACATTGGCCCGCCGGCCCTCCTCGTCCTCCACATACGTGCCATAGCGGCCGACCCGTACCACGATCTTTGGTGCCCCGGTCGCCAGTGCGTCGGGATCGTGGATCTCGAAGGTGGCGAGTTTACGGGCGTCAATTTCGCCGAGCTCGGTAACCAGCCGGTGCAGCCCTTCCCGGTTGCCATCGCCAAAATAGAAGTCGGTCAGGACTCTGAGCCGCTCTGCCTGGCCGGTGGCTATCTCGTCCAGGACCTCTTCCATCTCGGCAGTGAAGGCATAATCCACCAGTCTGGGGAAGTGCTCCTCGAGCAGCCGGGTGACAGCAAACGCCAACCAGGTCGGCACCAGCGCCGTACCCCTCTTGAAGACGTAGTCGCGGGCGGTGATGGTGCGGATGATCGTCGCATACGTCGACGGCCGGCCGATCTCCAGCTCTTCCAGCTTGGCAACCAGGGACGGCTCGGTGTAGCGAGCGGGTGGACGGGTCTCGTGACCTGATGCGGTTACCGATTCAGGCCGCAAGGACTGCCCGGCGGTGAGGTGAGGAAGCCGGGTTTGCTCATCATCGGTGTGACCGTCGGTTTCGTCCACCGATTCCACGTAGGCCTTGAGGAAGCCGTGGAACGTGATCGTCCTACCTGAGGCGACGAAGGTGCACAGCTCGCTGTCCCTGGGCCGGGCGTTGATCTTGACCTTGATCGAGAAGCCCTCGGCATCCTTCATCTGCGAGGCGATGGTGCGCATCCAGATCAATTCATAGAGCCGGTACTGATCACCTGTCAGCCGCGTTTGGGAAGGGGTTAGGAAAGTCTCGCCGGCGGGACGGATCGCCTCATGCGCCTCCTGGGCGTTCTTGACCTTGGAGGTATAAATTCGCGGCTGATCCGGCAGGTAGTCCGCACCGAAGAGCTGACGGACCTGCTGTCGCGCGGCGGCGATCGCAGCGCCGGAAAGTGTGATCGAGTCCGTCCGCATATAGGTAATGAAGCCGGCCTCGTAGAGCTCTTGGGCAACCGACATCGTTCGTTGCGCGGTGAAGCCGAGTTTGCGGCCGGCCTCCTGCTGCAGCGTCGTGGTCCGGAAAGGCGCATACGGGCGGCGGGTGTAGGGCTTGGACTCGACACTGTCCACCTCAAAGCTGGCCGACCGTAGCGAGTTGGCCAGAGTCTTCGCCTGGCCCTCGTCCAGGAGCACGAGTTGATCATGGTCTTTGACGATCAAGGAGCCGCGGTTATCAAAATCGCGACCCTGGGCCACCCGCCGCTCGCCGACCCGAGTCAGCCGGGCTGGGAATAGCGGAGGTTCAGCCCCTGGGCCGGCATCCAAGATCGCGTCCAGGCCCCAGTAGGTGGCACTGCGGAAGGCGATGCGTTCCCGCTCCCGATCAACGATCAACCGAGTGGCAACCGACTGCACGCGTCCGGCCGACAATCGCGGCATGACCTTCTTCCAGAGCACGGGCGAGACCTCGTAGCCGTAAAGACGATCAAGGATGCGCCGGGTTTCCTGCGCATCGACCAGGTCCTCGTCAAGATCACGTGGGCTGGCGACCGCATCCGCGATGGCCGAGGCAGTGATCTCGTGAAAGACCATGCGCTTGGCAGGGACCTTCGGCTTGAGTTCCTGCAGCAGATGCCATGCGATCGCCTCACCTTCACGATCACCATCAGTGGCCAGCAACAACTCGTCGGCACCAGCCAAGGCGTCCTTGAGTGATCGTAGGGTCGCTCGCTTCTCGGGGCTGACGACGTAGATAGCCTCAAACCCGTTGTCGACATTGACGCCGGTACGGGCCCACTTCTCACCCTTGTACTTGGCCGGCACTTCGGAGGCGCCGGTGGGCAGATCGCGAATGTGGCCGCGGCTGGACTGTACGACGTAGCCGTCGCCCAGAAAACTCGCGATCTTGTTCGCCTTGGTCGGGGACTCGACGATCACGAGCCGCCTGCCCCCTGCCTTCACTGCCACCGAACACTCACTTTCTCTCGACAAGCGCGCTTACTCTACGGCCCGCGATCAACTACGGCGAAAACGCCACCGATTCGTGATGAATTCCTACGGCGCTGGGTACTGGCCAAGCGGGTAGGCCGGCGCTGGTGCAACTCCGGCCGGACTCACGGGCAGCACAGGCGGCTGGTAGTACGGTTGCAGCTTTGCGCGCTTGGCCTGCCAGAGGATCAAGGCGAGCACGATGCCGTTCGCCGCCAAAGCGAGCAGCAGCATCATCGGAGTCCCGGTGGTCTGCGCCCCGACGAACGCCTGGGACCAGCCTCCAAATATCACCACGACGAGAAAAGTCAGCACGTTGTTCACCGCGTGCATCGCAATGGCGGCTTCCAGTCCACCTGTTCGCCAGGTGACAAGCCCAGCAGCAACCGCGAGGCATGCGATGGTACCCAGGATCCACGGGTCCGGGCTCAGGTGCGCGGTGGAGAAGGCAACTGCCGACACGATGAGCGAGGCGACCAGCCCGACCATGGGCCGAGCGAACCAGGCCCCGACGTTCTGCATGATCCAGCCACGGAAGAAGTACTCCTCCCCTGCGGCCTGCAAGGGTGTCATGACGAGCACAATGAGCAGTAGCGCCACCCACTGATCTGGGCGCGGCGACGTGAAGGGTTCGACCAGCACACCCAGCGCGGTATAAACAGCCCAGAGCGGCAGGATGACTGCGATACAACGGAGCAGCCACTTCCACCGGATGCCGCCGGCGACAGAGGCCAGAAACCGCGGTCGGATGCCGTGCACGATCCAAATCGACAGGCCGCTGGCCGGGATCAGCACGATGAGGGTGAGATTCAGATAGATGAAGCCGATCGGACCCAGGTTGGCGATGTCGGTGGTCGCTCGCGTCGCGTACGTGATCAGGTCGGGCGCACCCGTGACCAAGCCGGCAATCAGCACTGGCACGATCGCGAGCCCCATCATGAGCACTGCCATCGGGATCACCAACACCAAGCAAAGCAGCGGCTTCCACCAGCGATACCTCGGGCCGCGCAACATCTGCTGGTACGGCCGGGGGCCGTCAGGCATTGGGCTCACTGGCCTTGGCGGCGGGTAAGACGGCGGCGGATACGCGGGTGGGTAGCCATACGGCTGCCCAGGTCCTGCCTGGCCGTACCCTGTTGGTCCCGGTGCCGGTGTCGGCTGCGGTGCTGGGTAGCCCGCCAATGCCGGGTCGGGCTCGTACACGTCGGGCGGGAGCTGGTCGAATCCGCGTGTGAAGCCGTCGCCGGAAGGATTACTGGTCATCGCAATCCAGTGTGCCTTGCGGGCGGGATCGGGTAGGCAGCCGCGACCGGCGTCCCTCATTGAGCTAGTTTGTCAACTTTTGTCTCGGATGGCTTCATCGGGACCTCGACAATCTGCTCGGGCGCCTCGGGCTTCAGCTCCTTGTTCCCCGGCTCGAGCGCCCCCGGCTCTATAGCGCCCGGCTCTATCGCCACAGCCTCGCCCGGCTCGCTTGCGATGGCCACCTCGCGACGAGTGCTGATGGTCACCATCGTGACGATAATGGCCACCGCGACTCCCGCGATCACGTAGCGCAGCGGATTCGGCGTGGTGCTCAGCGGAGACATGGCAACCACGGCCGGCGCGATCAGCAACGACACCAGGTTCATCACCTTGATGAGCGGGTTGATCGCGGGGCCCGCGGTGTCTTTGAACGGGTCACCCACGGTGTCGCCGATGACCGTGGCCGCGTGCGCGTCGGAACCTTTGCCGCCGTGGTGGCCGTCTTCGACCAGCTTCTTAGCGTTGTCCCAGGCGCCGCCGGAGTTGGCCAGGAAGACCGCCATCAAAGTGCCGGCGGTAATGGCACCGGCGAGGTATCCGGCCAATGCGGAGGCGCCGAGGCCGAACCCAACGGCTACCGGGGCGCATATTGCCAGGAGTCCCGGGGTTGCCAGCTCCCGCAATGAGTCCTTGGTGCAGATGTCGACGACCTTGCCGTACTCAGGCTTGCCGGTGCCGTCCATGATCCCGGGAATCTCCCGGAACTGGCGGCGTACCTCGAAGACCACCGCACCGGCGGCACGACCAACCGCGCTGATCGCCAGGCCGGAGAACAAGAAGACCACGGCGGCGCCGAGCAGCAGGCCCACCAGGGTTTGCGGCGCGAAGACGACGGCCTGGTCGATGAACCTGCTGTAGTTCTCGACCAGCACGGTGCGGATTGCGTCGGTGTAGGAGCCGAACAAAGCAGTGGCTGCCAGCACCGCGGTGGCGATCGCGATGCCTTTGGTGATGGCCTTGGTGGTGTTGCCGACTGCATCCAGCTCGGTCAGCGCCTGGGCGCCCGCGCCGTGTACGTCGCCCGACATCTCGGCAATGCCTTGGGCGTTGTCGGAGACCGGGCCGAAAGTATCCATTGCCACGATCACGCCAACCGTGGTGAGCAGCCCGCAGCCGGCAAGCGCGATGGCGAACAGGCCGACGACCCCTGAGCCGCCGATCAGGAACGCGCCGTACACGGCTGCGCCGATGACGATGGCGGTATAAACCGCGGACTCCAGTCCAACCGAGATGCCGGAGAGCACGACCGTCGCAGGGCCTGTCAGCGAGGTCTTGCCGACGTTGTTGACCGGGCGATCCTCGGTGCCGGTGTAGTAACCGGTCAGGCTGAGGATGAGAACGGCGAGCACGATGCCAATGGCAACCGCGACGATTGCGACGATCCGCGGATCATCGACCGGTCCAGGCTCCACGCCCGGCACGTTGAGGGCGGCGAAGGAGGAGGGCAGGTACGCGAAAGCCGCGATCGCGACGAGCACCGCTGAGATGGCAGCAGATATATAAAAGGAGCGATTGATGGTCTTGAGGCCGTTCTCGCCCGGTCGTGGGCGGGTCAGGAATACGCCGATGATGGCGGTGATGACGCCGATTGCCGGCACGATCAGCGGGAAGACCAGGCCTGATTCGCCAAAGGCGGCCCTGCCGAGAATGAGTGCGGCGACCAGCGTGACGGCATAAGACTCGAACAGGTCGGCGGCCATGCCCGCGCAGTCCCCGACGTTGTCACCGACGTTGTCAGCAATCGTCGCGGCGTTACGCGGGTCGTCCTCGGGAATGTTTTGCTCGACCTTACCGACCAGGTCGGCGCCAACGTCGGCCGCCTTGGTGAAGATGCCGCCGCCGACACGCATGAACATGGCAAGCATCGCGGCGCCGAAGCCGAAGCCCTCGAGAATGGTTGGGGCGTCACCGCGGAAGATGAAAACCACCAAGGACGCACCGAGCAGGCCGAGCCCCACAGTCGCCATGCCGACGTGGGCGCCGGTGCGGAACGCGATCTTCATCGCTGGATCGCGGCCCTCACTGCGAGCGGCCGAGGCGACGCGGACGTTCGCTCGCACAGCAAGCCACATTCCGAGGTAACCGATCAGCGCAGAAAAGACCGCTCCGGCTAGAAAGGCGACGGAGCGGCTAATCCGAAGTGTCAGGCTGCTGAACTCAGCGCTGGCGTGCACTGGAAGCAGCAGCAGGAGGAAGAAGGCGGCAACCGCGAACACACTAAGGGTGCGGAACTGGCGCCCGAGGTAGGCACTGGCACCCTCCTGCACAGCGCGAGCAATGGTCTGCATGTTTGGGGTGCCCTCATTGGCCGCAAGCACCTCACGACGGAAGATCATGGCCATCACAACGGCAATCA
>JBKPBV010000238.1:0-5879 GCA_046727055.1 Actinomycetota bacterium
CCCGGGTCACGGTGCGCCATCTGCTGTACCAGGTCAGCGGCTTGTCGAAGGCGACCGGTAATGCGTATGCGACCAGCAGCGACACCCACGACTCCGCCCTTGAGGACCGGGTGCGGGCGCTGCGCAACGCCGAACTCACCCAGCCGGTGGGCACAACTTGGCAGTACAGCAATGCCAACTACTGGACGCTCGGCATGATCGTGCAGGCGTTATCTGGCCGGTCCTACGAAAGCTATATTCGGCAGCACATCCTCGACCCGCTGCAGATGCGCAACTCCTACACGTCGCGGGTCGAGGCGGAGCAGCATGGACTACCCTCCGAGCACCGTTACTGGTACGGCTTCCCGGTCGCGGCCGAGCTGCCCTTCGACCGCGGCGGTCTGGGTGCCGGCGGGCTCAGCTCTAGCGCGTTGGACATGGCCCGTTACCTCGGCGTTTACCTCAACGACGGCCGATCCGGCGGCACCGCGCTGGTTTCACCAGCCGGGGCCGCTGAGCTGCAGCGGCCAGCCGTCCCAACCGGTGTGGACGGCGGCTTCTACGCGATGGGCTGGGCGGTGAACCGGCTGCACGGCGTTGCGACGGTGTCCCACGACGGCAGCGACTTCGGCTCACACGCAAACGTCGTCCTCGTCCCCGACCATCAATGGGGCGTCGTGGTGATGGAGAACGCCGAAAACTCCCCCGACGAGTTCTTCGGCTCCCACCGGATGACGTTGATCGCCAACGGCGTCACCGGCATGCTGCTCGGCCAACAGCCACCCGCATCGACGTCGTTGAGCACATCGCTGTGGGTGGTCTACGGGGTCGTCGTTTGGATCATCGCCCTGCAGGTAGGCGGTATAGCCCGCAGCGTGCAGATCATCCGCGTGTGGCGTGCCGCGCCTTTGCAACGCCCGAGGGGAGCCCGACGGATCGGGCTCCGTGTGGGCCTGCCCCTCCTGGTGAGCTGGAGCTGGGCGCTCATCGTGCTGGTCGGACTGCCACAGTTCATCAGCGCGCCGTTGCCGGCCATCCTGGCAGGACTGCCCGACCTCGGCTACCCGCTGGTTGCCAGCGCCGTCCTCGCCTTCGGTTGGGGCCTGGTCAGAGCGATTTGGGCAATCCGAACTCTGCGGACTCCCACCACCAGTTAGGGAAATCCGATGCCCACCCCCACTCACCCGCTCGCAACCCTGAACCTGGTTCGGCGGCGCCCTGACCTACGCCCATCGCGAGGTCGCCGTGGATCCCCTGGCCAACTTCTGTGATCGCGTCCCCAGCCCGCTGGGATTCGTATTGCTCGCCGCGGTTCGGAGCGCATGCCGGAAACACTACGGTGCGCCGGACCGTCCCCGGTAGCCGTTCCGTATCTGACCTAAGCCAAATTGTCCGCAAAGCCGGTCAGTGAATGACACTCGCAAGAGCGACTATCGGCCGGCGCCCCGACCGGGAGTGCAGCTTCGTACCGAGCGTGGTTATGTGTTCCGCGACATCCGCCTCGGACGCCGCTCATGGTCGGTGATGACCCGTCTCAGTGGGCTCGCGCCGCTAATACGACCACGCGTCCTCGTGGCATGGTTTGGAATGACCACAAAGATCGCGGGACGACACATGTCGCAGGCCATCGTGTACTTCCATACGTCCGAGGTTCGGCCGGGGCGACCAGAGGAGCTCAAGGCCGCCATGAATGACTTGGCTCGATTCGTGCAGGCGAACGAGCCGCAGGTGTTGGCCTACAACGTGTACTTCACTGACGCCGGGACCCGAATGAGCGTGCTGCATATCAATCCGGACTCTGCCGCGCTTGAGCGCCACATGAAGGTTGCAGGGCCGAGGTTTCCGCCGATTGGCGAATTCATCAAGCTGCTCTCCATCGACCTGTACGGCGACCGGATGACGGGCTGGTTGAAGGATTACGGCAGAAGGCAAAGATGCTCGGCAGCGAGACAGTGCGCGTGCATGACTTCCACGCCGGATTTGCTCGCTTGCCCGTGTCTCAACTTCAGTAGCGGCGCGGCACGCAGCCGAGCGAAGACAAGCGCGTAAGGCTCGGGCACTCCGCTCTTTTTCGATCACCAGCGACATCACAGCTACCTGCTCGAAGGCTGCCGGTGGTCGCGAGATGCCGTTGAATACGACAAGGCTTCCAAGTGCAATCGTCTGGGCCAGCCCCGAAGGCGCTGATGGAAGGCCGCGTGGGAATCCGGCCATCGAGTCGGCTGCGATCCAGTGGATCATTACCTTGGAGAGGCCCCCGGGTCGGACGGCGATGGACGTACCTGTAAAGGCTGTGGCGGTTCCGTCCCTATACACCAGCGTGTGGAACTCGGCGACGACGCCGAGGGCGATCTCGGCGATGACGGCCTGCGGTTCAGGCTCGACTATCGACGGCGTCCGCGAGCTTCGTTCCGGCGACGCGGTCGCGGATGGTCTCGAGCCGCTCCACCGGCTCGGCGCTGAACACGAATCGGACGTACCGCGCCGCGACTTTGTCGCCCCAACCGGTCATCGCAGTAGCGGCTATTTTCGCGTCAAGCAGGATTCGCGACGCTTCCGCGGGCTCGAAGCCAAGCGAGGCAACATCGAGAAGCAGCGACCAGCCTCCGGCAGGGCTTACGAATGGCCAGTCGGGGAGGCCGGAGAGCATGGTGTCTGGCGCCGCTGGAGCTCGGCCACGCATTCGGCGACGTGGCCTTGGTCGCCGCGCAGCACCGCCGTCGCCGCGAAGCGGGAGATCGCCACCGGCATCGTCGTGTTGTAGACATGCGCCCAGCCCGCGTCGGTCACCGTGTCCGCTGGCCCAGCGACCCAGCCGACCCGCCAGCCAACCATGCGGTGCTCCTTGGAGAGCGAACCGACCACGACTGTCCGCTCCGCCATCCCCTCCATCCGCAGCGGGTGGACCAACGGTCGGTTGTCGAAGAGCAAACGCTCCATGGCCGAGTCGTAAATCAGGAAGAGGTCGCGCGCGCGGCAGAGCTCACAGACCGCGAGCCAATCGCCCTCGTCCAGGTAGCCGCCCGAGGGCATCGAGGGGCTCATGAGGAGAAGGCCGGTGGTCCGCGGGCCGACGAGATCGCCAAGCCGGTCGCGTCAAAGCGCCAGCCGTCCTTCTCAGGGAGGAAGGGCACGAAGCGCGGTACGCCGCCGGCGAGCCGAATGCGGTTGACGATGCCCGCATAGGTCGGGTCAGTGACGATTACCTCATCCCCCGGATCCACGGTGCAGAGGAGGGCGTTGAGAAGCGCCTCCATTCCGCCCGCGGTGATCACGATCTCGCGCTCACGGTTGTAGCGATGGCCGCTGCGCCCGGCGGTGAAGTCGGAGATCGCTGCACGCAGGTCGAGGTCGCCGGTGAGCGGAAGCCAGCTGTTCGACTTCGGGTCGTCCAGCGTGCTGCGGGTGGTTTCGAGCGCCTCGGGTGGAAGCGGAAGATCAGTGTCGAGGTTCTCCATCCGGAGAATGGGGCCGCCGTGGCTCCCCCCAGTTTCCTCCCGCCGCGGCTGCCACGCGGTCAATCCCGAAGCCGACGATCGGCTGCATCCGCTCTGCTCGCTTGATCACGAATCCGAGCTTATTGCGTGCATGGTCTCGCCATCAGCTGGGCATCGTCGGACCGCGACCGTTCGATTGGGCCCGCACAAGGGTCGGCTTACGAACCCGGCCGTCCCGCTGAGCTTCCTGCACCAAAACTGCTTAGGTGGGGGATCCCTCGCGGAACTGCGAGCGGCGTTGAGGCTGCGGCGAAGCAGATATCCGGTGTTAGCGTTACCACCGGCCAACTGCAAGATGTAAAGAGCCGATCCAGGAACAGGGGGTAACGAGTATGAAGCGCAGGAGACTGTGGTTCATTGCTGCCGCGATCATCGCGGGAATGTTGGCGGCTGCGCCGCCTGCAGCAGCACAGCCTCGGGACAGTGATCCGGGCAACGCGCACAATTGCGCAGGGCACATCCTCAGCGGGAACACTCCGCAAGCCTTTCACCATGGCGAAGAAAGGGCGCGTGCCGTATCGCAGGCCGAGGATGGACGAGGTGAGGAGATCACGGCATTCACGAGTGCAGCGGCGAGCGAGGACTGCAGGGACATCTAGCTGCCGCAGGGTCAAGTCTTGGGCTAGCCGAGGGTGGCGCACGTAGACAACCAAGAGTGGTGGTCAGAAATTTGACCACTTCCCTGAGCGCAACCACCGGGCAAGCTGGGCTGGACTGCCGAAGCCCGTATGCCGGTCGGCTTTCGGGAAGGGCGGAGCGCCTGTCAGGTCAGTTGCGCTCCGATCCGCCGTCCTTCTGGCCAGACGCGGCCGCTCGACGGACATAGATTCGATCCAGGTAGGTGCGTAACCCGTCGACGACCTCAGGCGCCCCCGAGTAGGCGAGGTGGCCATCGGGGCGGATCAGCCACAGCAAGGGTGCACGTGCGCCGTAACGCGCATGCAGCGTTGGTTCGGCGGTGGGCACGTCGTGGATGGTGATGTCGACCGCGTATTGAGCCAAGATACCCTCGAGCAGGTGGCGTCGGCTGGAGCTGCGCGTGTCCGGTGTTGGACCTTCGAACAGCAACAGGTGATGCCGGGCACCGCCGCAGACGTCGAAGACGCTGGCGCCCTGGTGCGTGGAGGTGAAGTGATCGAAGGGCGCGCGTTCGCCGGGACGCGGCCCGGCGCGACGGATGCGTTCCTGGGCGACGGCGGGGCTGTGTGGGTAGGCGATCCAGGTCTGTGAGAACAGAGCGAATATTGCCGACCGTACGGCGCTGAGTCGGGTCAGCGGTGCGACAAGGCGGGTCGCGATGTTGGCTCTGATCCATCGCGCAAGCGGGTTTGATGTGGTTTCCAGGGCGAACCCGCGGTCGCTGCCTCGCAGCACGGTCTTGGCAACCGGGTAGCGCTCCGCCTCATAGGAGTCGAGCAGCTGCTCGTGTGCCTGCCCAGTCGCTACCAAGGCCAGCTTCCAGCCCAGGTTGAACGCGTCACCGATGGCAAGGTTCATGCCCTGCCCACCGGCCGGGCTGTGGATGTGCGCGGCATCGCCGACGAGGAAGGCGCGGCCGCAGCGGAAGTGGTCGGCGATCCTGCTGTGTATTCGAAACAGGGCCGTCCAACTGAGCAGCGAGGGCATCCGAGGAGGTGCGCGCGCGCACGGCAGGCCCGGCCAGTGGGAGGCAGCGGGCCGAGCCGCTCACCACTACCGATCTCGAGTGCCGGACAAGGGTGGAGTTTGAGCGAGGTACAAGATCACGGCACGAAGAGCGGTGAGGTTGTGACGACGATGTTAACGATGTTGCTTTCACCATCGCTGAAGCTTGGTCTCCAGTATCATCGGCGCTCGCCCCGCCGGTCACCCCCAGACTCGTGTGCACCCGAGAAGATATGAACCGGCCGGCGGGCGTCACTTCCACTAAGCTCCGCCGGTCCTTAGCTCGCAACTCGATAACCCCGAGGGAGAGACTTCTAGATCCAGCTGGCGGGGCGCACCTCACCTTTTCAAGCTGGGTGCGCGCCCGCTAGCGTTCCCTGGTGAGCTGACGCAGTCCGCTCTCACCGTTCGGTTGTTAGCAAACTAGTGGACCGCAACTGAAGTTGTTTTACGGTTGGCTTTCGTCAGGATCTGGTCGGCGGTCTTGGTCCAGACGAAGGGTTGGCAGCGGTCGTTCCATCCGTTGATAAAGGCCCGGATCTTGATCATGAGATCTCGGACGGAGGGAAACGCGCCGCGGTGGATGGCTTGGCGTTCGATGATGGAGAACCAGACCTCGACCAGGTTCAGCCATGATCCCGAGGTTGGGGTGAAGTGGATATGGATTCTGGGGTTCGCCGCAAGCCAGGCCTTCACCGTGGGATGCTTGTGGGCGGCGTAGTTGTCCATGATCAGGTGCAGCTGCTGGTCGGGGTAGGC